>JAKSLL010000049.1 GCA_024401215.1 Bacteroidaceae bacterium | reverse complement strand
TCCACGGTCTGCCAAAATCACTTTTATACGGTTGAGTTTCTTGTCCATACCTTATATATTATTTGTATGTGAGCAAAATTACTAAGTTTTCATCTAAATCAAGATAAATGCACAAGAAATTATCGTTGCATCGGCAATTTTATTGTCAAATTAGAAAAAATAAGGCGGTTTCGGATATAAAAGCAAGCAAATTTATGATTTAGTTATTGACTTTGTGCTTAAGAACTATAATGTCACTTCCATTAACATGAATAGTCTGTTTCTTTGCCATATTACATGTGTATATATACTCGTATTAGACTTTATCAGTTGAAAAAAATACGAATAAATTCTCCACGAACAAAAAACGCAATTCAAAAGGATATTCCTACGCGCAAGGAACCTATACATTTATCTATAATGTGCATTGTAGGCTGAACATAAATGTATGGGTTGACAAGGATTTTACATGTAAGTTCTGTTGCAAATTCACGACGCTCAGAAAACCATGCACAATCCGTAAATACTCCAAATTCACAGCGACGGCAAGCGAATGTGCCGCCTATGCCTGCAAAATCACTGCATGCTGCCCCAGGGGCAAAAGCATGCGAATAAGATGCCATTAGATGCAGATTGTCCGTCAAACGCTGTTCGCCGTATGCCCAAAGCGTAGCACCAAACTTTGACATCTCCGAACCTTCAAAGTCCTCATATCTATCACGTCCACACATACCCAAGAAATATACACTACCTTTGTGCTTATACTCTAATTGTGTCAACGCAAACAAGCCGTCACTTTTCGGGCAAACACGAAAGACATTTTCTCCACCAGTGAACCTGCGGTATGCCGTACCATTGTACACCGAAGCTTGCAAACCAAAACGCTCTGCCGCATACCTGTAATGCACACCTACTGAAGCAACAGGATAATTGGCAATGGGATAATTCATGCCTATAGTAGGAACGATGCCACACGAACTATTAGTAAACAAAGATGTTACAGGGCTGACAAAATAATCCTCATTCATGTTACGAACCCCTACAGACAGTTCATTGCTTTCGTTCCATGCCCAGGTGAAGTCGCATATACTAAGAGTAAAAGGGATATTGCCCGCATCGATATTGGAGAACACCTGCAAGTCGCCGCCTATGCTCTCGTCAGCCGTCATACAAGTGCTGATTGACGCCACCTCAAAAGCAAGTCCACGTGCGACGGGCAACACAGCATTGAGTCGAAGAAGATTCACAAAATTACTGTTACCCCCAAGCACTACCTGCTGTTCTGAAATTAGTTCCATGCCCAATTCTGGTTTCCATTTTCCTGTGTCGCGTTCCTCTGCCATGCCCATTGCAACTATGCAGAAGCATATAACAAATAACACCCACTTAATTTTGCTATACATTGTATCACTATTTCTATTTGACAGTGCAAAATTACTTCATTTTTCATTGGCTTGCAATACTCAAAAAAGAATAATTCGTCTTTCAGCATGTCAAGAAGTCTTCAATTTACACATATACAACAGGAATATGACAAGTGATCTCACCGCCATACAAGAGCACCTTGACGAGATTTCGTTTTCAAGGACGGATTTTTCGTGATAAAAGCGTCAAACAGACCGCGACACAAAAAAATACATAAATTTGCTATGTCAAATTCAAAATTGAAACTATGCTTAAAGGAATAATTGGAGAGATGCTTGGCACATTCATCCTCACACTTTTCGGATGCAGCAGTGTTGCTGTAGCAATCTTATTTGGCGAACACAACAGCATCTTCCAGATCGGAATTGTCTGGGGGCTTGCCGTCACGCTTGCTATATATCTTACTCGTAACATCTGCTGCGCCCATCTTAATCCTGCAATTTCTATTGCTATGGTTGTAATCGGAAGAATGAATATCAAAAAACTGCCATCGTACCTGCTTGCGCAATTCGTTGGCGCCATACTAGCAGGGATGATGCTGTATGTTCTATTCTCACCTTCAATCAGGCAATACGAATTAGCGCATAACATAGTGCGCGGAGCAGAAGAATCTATCGACACCGCCCGTATGTTTGGGGAGTTCTACCCTAACCCTGGCGACACAGCATCTATTGTGAGCATGCCGCTTGCCATGCTGGCAGAAGGTTTCGGAACATTCCTACTTGCTCTCTTCATCTTTGGACTTACAGAAGACTGCAATGCAGGAAAACCATCTTCTGACCTTCAACCACTATTCATCGGATTGACAGTTTCTAGCATCATTTTCTTCATCGCCCCTCTGACACAAGCAGGTCTCAATCCTGCTCGTGATTTCGGTCCTCGCCTTGTTGCTTACTTCGCTGGCTGGGGGAGCAAAGCGCTACCTGATACCTCTGGAGGATGGTTCTGGGTGTATATGCTGGCACCGACCCTTGGCGCTTCTACAGCAGCACTTTTCTTTAAGTACGCATTAGAGCCATTAAACAAGAAGAAAGACAGCCAATGCAGTTGCAATAGTACAAAATAACATCATTAAACCACTATCATCTAAAAATCATGAATCAAACAAGACTTATTATAGCAGGCGGCTTTCTTGGTGCAGGAAAGACAACACTAATCTGGGACATTGCACAAAGACTTGTCGCCCAAGGTAAACGTGTAGGTCTGATAACTAATGACCAAGCACCTGAACTTGTTGACAGCCAGCTGCTTCGTCAAGCCGGACTAAGAGTTGCTGAAGTTGCAGGCAGCTGTTTCTGCTGCAATTTCGACGGTCTCATCAGTTCAATAAAGTCATTACACAATGAAGCAGAGGCAGATGTTATTCTTGCCGAGCCTGTGGGCAGCTGCGCAGACCTTACAGCCACCATTGTTCGCCCTCTAAAGCAATACCATAACACCGAGGTCATCGTATCGCCTCTTACTGTTCTGTCTGACCCTGCAAGATTGAAATCCATCATCTACGGAGGAAATGCAGGACTTCATGATGACGCAGCTTACATCTACCGCAAGCAGCTGGAAGAAAGTGAGGTTATTCTCATAACCAAAACAGATTTGCTTGGTGAAGAAGAATTGGAAAAACTTATAAAAGACACATGCACATGCTTTCCTCACACCAAGGTTATGTCGGCAAGTGTCAACAACGGCACTGGCGTGGCAGAATGGTTCGCCGAGGTGGCTAACCGACAAGGTGAAGGCACAAAAATTCTGGATATCGACTATGATAAATATGCTCACGGTGAAGCTGTATTGGGTTGGCTTAACGGAACTGTCGCACTTACAGGCAGCAACGCTTACTGGGATGTCCTTCTCAAAGATATCATGACAGGAATTGCCAAAGCAATAAAAAAGGAGAAACTGCGCGTTGGACACATCAAAGTCATTGCAGAGAACGGAAAACAATATGCTGTAGGCAATATCACAGGCGACGCCTCAACGCTACAAATAAGAGGTACAGCAGGCATGAGCAACAATGCAAAACTCATTATCAATGCTCGTGTAGAGACAAGCCCTGAAAATCTTGACAACCTCATCAGGAATGTTCTTGTACATGCTATTGGCAACAAATACAATGATGAAATTTTAGCATGGAGATATCTGATGCCTGGCAGACCAAACCCTACGCATCGCATTGTGTAATAACATCTATGTCACATTTCTACAAATATCATAGGCACCACAGATAAAAAGAAACGCACGCAATTCCCAAGTTGCGTGCGTTTTCTTTTTATGTTATCACATCTTACTTTATCTTGTATGCAGCGAAGTACTCGCCATGGCGAAGATAGAGGATGCCATTGTCGATTGACATGTGTGCCCAATAAGGACCGCTGCCCTTTGCGACACGGAACTTGCTGACAACATCAAACTTCTCGGAAGTAGGATTTACAAGGCCGACAAAACCACGACGCTCATCGTAGATGAAAAGCTTGCCATCGGCAGAGATGATAGAACCCTTGCCTGCTCCACCTGTCCACTTCTCTTCATAATAAGTCTTTCCTGTCTCCCAGTCAAGACAGCACCATGCTCCGTCATTGTTGTTTATCCAGTTAGAGCCAAACACCTTGCCATCAACAAGCACATAACCACCGTGATGAGTGTCGAGAGTCTCTGTACGCCAAGTCACTGTCACGCTCTTAAGGTCGTCAGCAAGCTGAAGCTGGAATCCATTGAGGTCATATCCATGACAGAAGAAAATCTTTCCATCCTTATAGAGTGCTGAGTTTGGGGCAATGTTATCCCAATTACTTTCTTTACCAGTATATTTGGGTCCCCAGTTGTCAAATGTCCACTCTATCTCACCATTATCCGGATTAACGCCAATAGCATTGAGAGCCGTAGAACTTACAATCTGACGCTTGCCTTTGTACTCAATCATGATTGGAGAAACGTAACCTGACTTGTCGCCAAGCGGACGGCTCTTCCAAATTTCTTCACCTGTATTCTTGTTGAGAGCAACCATAGTAGTCTGGTCACCGCAAGGAGTGTAGATCACCTTATCATCATACACAAGAGGGCATTCAGAAGTACCCCACATACCAGGTTTGCGCTGATAGTTAGTGCCGCCGTCAACCTTCCATACGATTGAACCGTCAGCAACATTGATACAAACTATCTCACCCATTCCGCTGATAACGTATGCCTTGCCATCAACAACAGCAGGCGTTGTGCGTGTCTCTGGATATGACTGCTTCCAAGGATTGCCGTAAGCAACAGTGTATTGCTTTTCGCCCTTAAGATTGTAGCACTGGAAAACCTCCTGTGTCTGGTCCTCATTCATTCCTGTGAGGTAAATCTTGTCGCCAACAACAAGAGGAGATGAGTAGCCCTTGCCTGCATCCTCTGTCTCAAACACAAGTTCTGGACCTGCCTCTGGCCAAGATGCCATAAGCCCTGTGTCTGGATAATTACCATTGTGCTCAGGACCACGCCAGCCGTAAGGTGTCACTTGAGCTGTGGCTGATAGCGCCAATGCTCCCGTCATGAGGAGCGAAACGAATTTCTTGTTCATAGAATTTTAATTATTATGTTTAAGTTAATATTCAAAAGTAATTAAGTATTGTCCCACATGGCTACCCCTTCCCTCACAGGGAGAGCATGGGGCGGGTCTTCACCCTTTGACATTATATGCAATAAGTGCAGTTCCCCTGCGCACATAGAGCACGCCATCGAAGATTGTAGGGTGAGAGAAGCATGCACCAGAACCGTCGGTAATGCGGAACTCGCTGACCACGTCGAGCTTGTCAGGATTGATGCGAGCAAGACCCATTGTGCCACGACGCTCGTCGAACATGTAGAACATGCCGTCAGCAACGACAAGTGCGCCACGCGCTTTGCCACCCGCCCAAGCTTCATGATAGAGAACCTTACCTGACTCCATCTCGATTGCAGCCCATTTGTTCTTATCTCCAGTGCTGGCATACACCACGCCATCGACTTCAACCATGCCTCCCATATACATATCTATCTCCTTATTCTTCCAGTTTATAACAAGTGATCTGCTCACTCTGCTCATCTTCTGTAAGACCTGCTGTATAGATAAATCCGTCAGCGACAAGAGCACTCGAATTACCTTTACCGGCATCATTCACAACCCAAAGCTTCTGAGGCCCTTCTTCTGGCCATTGCTTCAGGAGGTTCTTCTCTGCTGGATATATTCCACAATGATTCTCACCGCGGAATGTCACCTTCTGCGCATTAGCAAAAAGGCTTGCCAGTGCAAATGTTGTTAGTAGGATTGAACGCTTCATAGTATGTTTTTGTTTATTATTGATTTTATTCCATAAGTCAGTAGCAAACATAGCGCCAAAAGAGACACCACAGCAAATAGGATTGTCGATATGCCCGCCCCAGCAATATTAGCGCTAATGCTGATGACTGAGCCGATGGCGCCGGTAAACATGGCAAAAAGTGGTATGACAGCATTCTCGCACCACATTATGCGCCTTATAAGCAAACATCTGAAACCCATCGCCTGAAGCTGGCAAATCGTCTGTTGACTGGCAGCCAGATTTTTGCGGACAATGACAATCAAGCTGAATATTCCGAGCAAGAGGCCAAGTCCTCCAAACGTAAGGAAGATGATGAGATAAGTGTCAGTAACCTCAAAGAACATCTTTATCCTCTCCTCTGTCGTCTGTATTGACAATCCATACTCACTCATAACAACAGAAAGAATCTCTGCCGCAGCCACCGGGTCAGAAGATTTCACGAGCATAACCTCAATCCCGCCTTCTTGCGGCCACAATTTGCGGAAATCCGTATCGGACATTACTGCGTTGCCATGAAAGACACCTGTTGGGTATGTCCCGGCAATAACCACATTCACATCCTCGCCTTTTCCGTTCTTATAGACGATAGTATCGCCTACAGACTTCATCATGCTCCATATAAGAGCCTCCTCATCCACATATACACACGGCACATCCAAAGGCTGTGGTACTAATCCAAATGCGCCCATCTCGTCGAGTCTCACTCCAAGTATTGTCGGCGTGACCACTTTATTCAAATTCAGACAACTCGCATCGTCCTGCGTGTGACGCATAAATTGCAGAAACCTTGTTTCACTCGGAATGGATGAAAGCGACAGTTTCTTTCTCACATCAGCATTATTCAAATCATACTGAACAGGCACCCTGCTGTCAACATACAAGTCATAGCCACCTGTAGCCTTGTCAAACATCTCCGCATCGCTAAAGTCTGGGCGGTTCAGTCCAACAGCAAAAACCGTGAACACACCTACGGCAAGCGACCAGTACGCAAGCAGCTGCTGTTTGCGAGTGGCATATATCGACTGCCACATCATCTGACGGCGGCTCCATGCAACTTCTGCTGCATTTATGACCTTGCTTGAAAGGAAGGCATTCAGCAGCACTCCGAACACAACGGTCCATAGCAGTCCGCAAACGATGAAAAGCGCCATGCTATGCATGCTGATGAAATTGTACACAACAAGCATCAATGTGACAGCAAGAAGCACAAAGCCCACGACCCACATCCTGCGGCACTTATTTTCTGTTAAGACTTTCTCAACGCATTTAGGTTTAAGCACATCTCTTATAACAAGCCATAATGACACGGCACATACAAAAACACCCACGCCCCAGCCAATCAGGACAGTAAGAGGCTGAAGATGCACAGCAAAGCCTTCCGTGTGTGTTGCTCCGCTCCACACATTGCCAAGAAGCCAAAGAGTGACATAAGAATATAACACCCCAGCAAGCACACCAAAAGGAGATGCCAGCAGCATCACACTGAACGCCTCTTTGAAGAGAATGCGCTGTATGGTCTTTGTCTGATATCCTAACATCTGATACAGCAGCAACTCCTCTCTGCGCAGAGTGAACATCTCAAGGAGCGGATTATACATCAGCAATATCGCCGACAAGATTATGAAGAACCCTAATGACAAGAAGAGGCTTGAAAAGTCTGTACCGTTGTTTGCAGAATACACCCCCTGCTCTCTCGGAGACACGACAGTAAGAAAGTCATGCGGATTCAAACTAATACTGTCAGACTCCAATCGCAATGCTGTAGCCACACCAAAAGAACTGCCCCAATCGGCAGCTACAGCGTCGTATGCCACAATAGCTTTCGGAGTATGTTTGTATTGATTCCAAAATTCCTCGTCATCCTTATGTATGCGGTCCATCTTTATCGGCAAATCGCTATCCCAATCAGTACATTTCTCAACATTTGAAAGTCCAGGAAATTCCGTACTAAGCAGCTTGTCGCTCATAAACGCAGAAAGAGGTTCTACTGCCTTAACAAAAAACTTCTTTTCGCTGGTTTCAAGGTTCTTTATGTCGCCCGACAAGAAATAGCTCATCCTAACGGAATCGCCCGCCGACACATGCAGATGTTCTGCAGCATAATCAGAGAGGACAATCTCCATCCCCTTAAGCGGCTCGCCCCTCCATTTATCTACTGCCGTCACAAACGAGTAAGGCACGGTATCTGTCTCATGTATTATGTCATTGACAAGATAAGAAAGATATCTGACCTTAGGATGCACGTCATTGACGATATAGTCCTGAATGAAGATTCCGTCGTATGTAAGCGAGGAATCTGTCACATGCACGCCAGAAAGTGCAGGATTCCACATACTGCCCACCTGCTCCTCTGTAAGCATATCATCTGAAAGGATGACATTCATCTTGCCTTCAAGCCCCATCACCTCTCCAAGCTGCCGTCTGCTGACAAACACATTGAGAGGAAGAGCTTGTTCTGTCTTCAACAAGAGGTTGCCGCCCTCCTCCACACTTTTCACGCCTCTCACACGGATGCGCATCTGAGTGGCATAACTCTTCGTCACAAACAAACTACCTGATGGAACAAGAGTGTGTGACGGAAGGTGGAGAGCCACTTCAGCATCACCTCCATTGATTGGCATATCAATATGCATCTTCTCTGCTAAAGGTGCGTTGACAAGCGCCTCACCATCCAAAATGGTATCAGAGTCAACACCCCACACATATACAGGAAGCAGCTTTCCGTCAGCAGAGATATACCCATCCATAAGGAGATATCCACGGGCATTATGCAAAAGCGGGGAAAACATAATCTGTTCGTTAACGAAGCCTTTACCGCTTGTAATGACAGACTCTGCAGAACCCAAACGCTCACTCACCCTGTCAGAGAGTGTACCCCTCACAGAATCACCCAATATCAGACTGCCAGCCAGCACTGCCATCATAATGACGACAGCACAAACCACCAGACGATAAAATCGGCGGTAGTAACTACGGCTATTTGATATTATAGTATTTCTGTTCATTTTCCGTTAATCAATTTCTTGCAACTTCCCTTTTTTTAGATTGTATCGCTTATTTGCAGCCTTAGCAATCATCGGAGAGTGGGTGACCATAACAATAGTAGTGCCAAGTTCGGCATTGACTTTTCTGAAGAGGCTGGCTATGTTGTTGGCATTCTCATCATCAAGCTGCCCTGTAGGTTCATCCGCAAGCAACAAAAGAGGTTCTTGCAGCAACGCCCTGCATATCGCAACACGGGTCTTCTCGCCACCAGAAAGGCAGTCCACATACTTATCTTTCAACGCAGATATGCCCATCATGCCCATCAACTCCTCAGCCTTTTCACCTGCCGCCTTCGGTACTGTCTCCTCTGTAGCAAGTACAGGCAAAAGAATGTTCTGCATTGCCGTAAACTGAGGCAACAGACGGCTATCTTGAAATACCATGCCAATCTTCTTGTTACGAATAGCGGACAGCTGCTCTTTTGCTTCTGCCACATCAATATCGCCAAGCATATATTTCCCACTATCAACGAGCAGCTGTGTTCCTAATATCGACAGCAGAGTCGTCTTTCCCGAACCTGATTCGCCAGTCACAGCTATGAAATCACCTTCTTCCACATATAAAGACAATCCGTCAAGCACCTTACGAGTGCCTGTGCCGTCAACATATTGCTTGGTTATGTTATCAAGATGTATCATTATGTAGATGTCAATTTCTTAAAGTTAAAGTGGAACATTTGCAATCATGAGAAGCAGAGCAATGTGCCTCTGCTTGTGAGTATATAAAAACGTCCTGGAACAACGGCAGGCGAAGCTATGATTTGTTCTCCTGCGTCGTAATGCCACAACTCTGCGCCTGTCTGTGTGTCGAAAAGCGATATATGCCCATCTTTGGTGCATACAATAACTTTGTCGTTGCTCACTACAGGGGAGCATTCACCTGTGATGCCACGCAACATCTTCTTCCATCGCAACGAACCGTCAGAGCGTTCAAAACAGCATATCATTCTCTCGCCAGTCATCGCAAACACAGCATCTCGTGTGGCTGTAGGCATAGACACCAGTCCTGCATTCTCACCATCATTATCCAGATTGGAAGATACGAGTTTTCTGTGCTGGGCAAATCGTCCATTCTCAATTTTTATCTCATGAATGTTACCATTGTAATCCGCCTCATAGGCAATATCGCCAAGAATGGCAGGAGATGCAGGCAGATAGGTGTCAAGCTGCAAGGAGTCTGTTGTAGTCCCCGTTGTAGCATCAACGATTCGAAGCCAAGTGTCGCATCCGCCAAACACCATATACTTACCCCAGACAGCAGCGGTGCCATTGATGTAATATCCTGTCTCGTGCTGATTCACCTTTTTACCTGTTGCGGCATCAAACACATACATGCTGCCATCATAACTTCCAACAAGAAGATTCGGCTTACCGCCTACTGTGATGAGATTCGGAGAACCCGAAATCTGACCGAGAGTCTCATAATCCCATATCACCCTCTTGCCCTTTATAGAGAAGGCATTCACAAAACCATCGATTCTGCCTACATAGAGGAGTGAGTCATTCACTATAAATGAAGCCTCAACAGATGTCTTGAAATCGTACACAAGGGAGGAGTCTCCCTCTGCCGTAAAACTTCTCAATTTACCCTTCCTGTCAAGGGTGTAAACTATGCCATCGTAAACAATCGGAGATGAGACGGTACGTGTACCGACAGTCTTACTCCACAGCAGCTTAGGCGTCTCTGAAATGTCACATTCGGAATAACCGCACAATGATGGCGAACCACGGAAGATGGTCCAGTCATCAGGGAGGTTACCATCCTGCAACTCATCAACGACTGCGCAGCTAGACAGTAAACAAAGCGCCAGTAGGACAAATATCTGCAATCTTCTCATCAACATTTTCTTTGCTTTCTTCTGGTATCATCACCTGCATATCAAAACCTCTATGTTTGAAAGTGAAGCCATCTTCCGAATTGTACACACACAACCCACAACGAATGCACTTTGCCGGTTCAAAGTAGAGGCTACCCTTGACATGTATCTGTTCCTTGACTATCTGGTTTGACGACACGCCATAACGAGGCGCCTTAATCTTCGCCTTTGTAGAACACTCGCGCAGTTTGCACTTATCCCTACCTTCACAAGCACAATGCAAGCACTTGGAATGCTGGGAATACACCTCCTTCAACCACTCCTTCTCTGCTGCTGTATAGCGTCCGAGCTTTGAGGAGAACACCTCTTTGGACAGGTTAGCCGATGAGTGACAGCTTACTGGCCTTGCAACTTCTGCATCTGCAACCTCTTCCATTATCTCACGTATAGAAACACATCTGTCAACAGTGCCTCTTCTGCATGCCTTTTCGCATGGTCCCTTGCAGTCCTTGCATGGAAGGTTTTTAGCATCAACAGCAGAAGACAGAAGAGAGTGCGCCTCATCTATCTGGCCTCTATCATAATATAGGAGCACCTGAGCAACATCGATCTTCGAAGGACACACAATGGTGCAAGGTGCCTCGCAGTCTGCGCGGTGGTCGCTGAGGAGAAGTTCTATGGACATTCTTCGCATAGAGAGCACCTCCTCTGAATCGACTTCAATCTGCATACCCTCGGTTGGGAATGTTGAACAGCTCGGTATCATCTGCCCATTAACCACATTCCTTACCATGCACACCATGCATGAAGCCTGATGATTGGCATTGGCATCGTAGCAGAGAGAAGGAATGTCGTAACCCATCTGACGAAGCTCTTCAATCAAAGGCTTCTGACCAGATACCTCAACAGTTTTATTATTTATTGTGATATTCATCTACGTTTATTGATTTTAATTCTCGCAATCACAATCCGGATGGCGTTCTCCCCATAGAGGGAGTCTTTATTATTGCGTTATAATCACATTCGTCAATACACAGCCCGCATTGTGTACATAGTTCTGTATTGATTACATGCTTCTCATAAGGTGTATAATTGATAGCATCCGATGGACATGAACGCGCACACTTGGTACAACCTACACAATCATCGTTTATCTCAAACTTCACCAAGTTCTTGCACGAGCCTGTTCGACAAATGCCATTCACATGCTCCTCGTATTCGCTGCGGAAATATCTTAAAGTTGAGAGGACAGGATTTGGTGCAGTCTTGCCAAGTCCGCAGAGCGCAGATTTCTTTATGCTTTCAGCAAGCTCTTCCAGACGGTCAAGATCGTCCATTTTTGCTTTTCCCGTCACGAGCTTATCCAGGATGTCCAACATTCTGCGTATTCCCACACGGCAGAAGGTACACTTGCCACATGACTCTTCGGAAGTGAAGTTCAAGAAGTAACGAGCCACATCAACCATACAGCTCGACTCGCTCAACACAACAAGACCGCCAGATCCCATGATAGCACCCATCTTGTTCAAGGCATCGAAATCGACTTCAGCATCACATAACTCAGCAGGAATACATCCACCTGAAGGACCACCAGTCTGTACGGCTTTAAGGGCTTCGCCCCCTTCAATGCCTCCACCTATCTCCTCCACAATCTGTCGCAGTGTGGTTCCCATAGGCACTTCGATAAGTCCGCCATGATTCACCTTGCCAGCAAGAGCGAACACTTTTGTTCCTCTGCTGCCTGCGGTTCCCACCTTGACATACTCATCAGCACCTTCACGAATAATATATGCTATCTGACTCAGCGTCTCCACATTATTTATCAATGTAGGTTTGCCAAACAAACCTGACTGGGCAGGGTAAGGCGGACGCAAATGAGGGAATCCACGCTTGCCTTCTATGGATGCGATAAGCGCTGTCTCCTCGCCACACACAAAAGCTCCTGCACCCTCAAACACTCGAATGTCGAACGAGAATCCGCTGTCGCAAATGTTATTGCCAAGCAATCCTTTCTGACGGCACATGTCGAGTGCCTTGCGAATACGGATTACTGCCTGCGGGTATTCTGCACGAATATAGAAAATGCCTTCTGAAGCCCCAACAGCAAAGGCAGCTATTATCATGCCTTCGATTACTCTGAGCGGATACGACTCAAGAAGGATTCTATCCATGAATGCACCAGGGTCACCTTCATCACCATTGCAAATCACATATTTGGAATCGGAGACATTACCAGCAACCATCTGCCATTTTCTTCCAGTTGGGAAACCTCCACCGCCTCTTCCTCGGATACCGCTCTTGAGAACTTCGTCAATAACATTCTGACTGTTGTTTTCAGCAAGAACTTTCTTCAACGCCTCAAAACCGCCGAAATTGATGTATTCGTCAATGTCAAGCGGATTCAGGTGTCCGAAGCCTTCAGTAGAGATGCGATACTGTCCTTTGAGAAAAGAGTTTATCTTCTGTGTTCTATCTTTTTCTGAAGTGAAGAGAATGTTGTCCCATGTCTGATCGGTGTGGAACATGTCTATCTGGTTGAGAATGGCGTTTCTCAATCGACGAAGACGGCTTGCTGGCTTGAAATGGTGCAAGAGAATCTCTTTCACCTCCTGCGGCTTGATGTTTGGATAGCGAACGATATTTCCGTCAGGCGTAGCAACATCAATCAGAGGAACCTGATTGCAGGCACCAACACATGAGATGGGCTTTATCTTCACATTGACGCCCAAAGCCTTGCAAGCCTCAACAACAGCATCGTAAACCTCGGCTGTACCACTTGCTTTGCAGCAGTTCTCCATGCCAAGTCTCACCTCACCCTGCACAGGGCCATGGGTCTTATCTTCATCTCCATCTGACTGACTTGCATTCTTGCAGAACTCCTCAAATTCATCAAGCACCTCCCTAACCTTTCCTGGCTGAACATGTCCGTAGATGTTATTGTCAATCTGCACCACAGGAGCCAATGCACAGCAACCAAGACAGGCGACTTTCTCGATGGAATACTGCTGATCGTCAGTTGTTATTGAGTCGTCAGCTATAGCAAGTTCACGCTTGAAAGCATCATACACATTGTTTGCACCCTTAACATGACAAGCTGTTCCAACACACACTTTGATGGTGTGCTTCCCGTATGGAGCCATGCGGAACTGGGAATAGAACGATGACACACTAATCATCTGCGCACGATCAATATCGGTGCGTTCGTACACCCTGTTGAGGGCGTCCGAAGGAAGGTAATTGAACTCCTGCTGAATGGCTTGAAGAAGAGGAATAATGACATCGCGGCTTGTGCCAACTCTATCAATGATAGCGTCGGTGCGTCTCTCCATAGCAATCTTTGCCTCTTCTGGAGAATTCAGTTTGCAATCTTTACAATCTGCCATATCAACTCTTCTTTACACAATAAATCGACTTGTCAGTTCTCACCACCATCATATCATCAGAGAATGCTGGTGTGGCAAAGGTCTTCTCGCCAGTTTCAAACGATGTTATAAGACTGAAGTCACTCGCTGAGAATATATATGCTTTGCCGCTGTTGCTGAACAGATACACCTTGCCATCAACCACTACAGGAGAAGAATAGAAAGGTGTTGAAAGGTCATGCTCTATCTTCACCGCACCCGTCTTTGCATCATAAGCACACACCATTCCATAGCTTGTAGCGCAGAATACAAGGCTGCTTGTTGCAGCAAGGCTTGAACATTCTGGTAGGTAATCTGACGCCTCCCACAACGTCTCACCTGTTGCTCCATTGATAGCAATGCACTTTGCATATTCACTCGCGCCATACACTATGCCATTAGAGGCTGCAGGACTTGAACCGACTTCACCACTCATACATTCCACTCGCCAAAGTTCTGCACCATTGCTCGGATTATACGCTGTTATAGCAGGATTGCCCATCACAACGAGAGCAGGCTTGCCGCCAAGAGTAGCAATGATTGGCGAACTCCATGCTATCTTGTTCTGCGTGCTCTTACTCCATAGCTGATTGCCATTTGCAGCATTAAGAGCAAGCACCTTACCGTTGGAGTTGTTTTCATACTGAATGATAAGTTCATTGCCATACATAAGCAATGATGAGGCATAGCCATAATGGTTGTCTGGCAATCCCAAATTCTTTGCCCACAAACGATTGCCTTCCATGTCTGCGCATATCACATCACCCGTTGCAAAGATTGCACATACCTGCTTGCCATTTGTTGCAACAGTGCTTGCTGCAAGACCTGTGTCGGCATTGACCTTTGGCATTGAAGATGGTGAGCCAGGAATCTTATCTGCCTTGACCGTCCATTTCAGTTCGCCTGTATAGATATCGTAGCAATATAATTCACGAGAACTGTTATCTGCACCTGTAATAAACACATTGCGGCCATTGATGACAGGAGAATTGTAGCCATGCTTAGGCACAGCAGCCTGCCACATCACATTCTTCTTACTCTTCAAGTCCCAGCTTGTAGCAATACCCCTTGCAGAAGACACAGCACTTGAGTTATTGCCTCTAAAGGCGTTGGATGTAATCTTAGGGATTGGCAAGCCATCGTCTTCTTTGTCTGCACTTGTCGTGTCAGCTGCTGCTATATCCTTTACAGAATCTGCTGCTGCACCTACAACCACTTCGGCATTCTCTTCTGCATTTTCTGCAAGCATATTCTCTGACGAATCTGCGCCTGCCACATCACCACTCTTGATATTCACATTCTGAAGGATGACAACCACCAAGACAGCGACAGCAGCCACTCCTGAAGCCCAGGCTATATACTTTCTTGCACGTCCCTTGTTCATCCATTCGTCGATAGGGTCAAGCTCCTTTTCAGGAAGACTCTTGGTCTCCTTGAAATACATATTAAGACTGACAATCAGCACAAGTGCCATTCCAAGAAGAATGTAGATGCCTGTCTTGAGCTGCCCTTCCTGCACAAAATATGCCTTACGAGATATCAAGTCAAGCTGTCTAATCTGCTGCTGCAATGCCTCGTTGTCTCCATTGCCTTCATTCAACTCCTTCAAAGTCTCTATAACCTCAGTCTGTAAAGGCGACACCTGCTGCATCTGATAGTAGCTGACGCCAAGCATAGCGGACAGCACTAACATGAATATTGCCGTAACGATGGCTATGTTTCTATATATCTTTCTCATAATAGTGATTATTTCTTTTTCAAGTTTTGAGGACAATAATTAAAGCACTTTCCACACATTGTACAGCGGGAAGCATCTATCTCGTAGTCCCTGCGCGAACGCTTCAGGGAGAGTTTCAGAAGTTTGAAACCTATCACAAATCCTATCAAAGCACCAGCAATATAGGAATAGATAGAGTACTGATGCCGTATCTCTTCAACTTCAGCCTTCAACTCCTCAACATTGCCACCCAAGGCGTTGAATGTCTCAACCTCAAGAGTCTCCTCAAGTTCCGGATTTTCTTGCTTCTCTATTATCTGTTCATAAAGATATACTTTCTTATTAGCAAGACTGAGGTTGTCACTATTTGTGCCAACAAAAAGCGAAGCCGCTACTGTTATAAGTGGCAGAAGAACGGCAAACAAGATAATGCGTCGTACACCTTTCGAGCGTGACTCTTTCGTCTTGCTCGACTGCGGAGAACGTATAGCATCCACAGGGCAGGCTTTGTCACAAAGTGCGCAGCTGATACAAGGCTGCTTGGTTATCTCCATCTTCTTCCACGACAAAGAGCTGAACACACTCAGCAATGCTCCATACGGGCAGAGGAACTGGCAGAATGGCCTTCCTACAAAAACAGACATTATAAGCAATGCCACTCCAAAGACTATCATGCCAAAGTCTCCTCCCAACCTAAATATGCCTACAAAAGGGTCGAATCTACAGATGAGGAACTGGCTGCGAGTCGCTGCATAGAGTATTGTGAAAGCCAAATACACCCAAGGTATCACAGACAATGCCGCCGTCACAGCCCTCGATATGCGGAAGTTCTTCACGTTGACAATTTCCTGCAAGGCTCCCAGAGGACACACTCCCGAACAGAACACTCGTCCAAACAGGATTGCGAAAATAATAGGGAGGAGGAATATCAGCAGCACATACCAAGGCAAGTTATACGATGGGTCCACCATGGCAAGCACCACATTCTGAATAGAGCCTACGCTGCACACACATCCACTTCTGAAAAAGCCGAAATACAATACCGACACAATCGACAGCGAGTATATCACAGCCCTGCTCCTCTTCTTATATGCAGCCCAGACCACAACCGACATCATTGCTACCAGCAGCACTATGTCAACCACATTCCATAACTGCTCCATAGGCACAGAGTGCAGTATCTCCGGATATTGATATCCTGAGGTGAAATCGGGCTTCGGAAAACGCGCTTCTCCAAATCCCTGCATACAATACAGGGCTGAGGCTAATGTAAGTAGTTTTCTACGCATGGTCTTTCAGTTTATATGCTTCTTCATACGACACTCGCTTTATTGCATCAGAAGGACAAACCTTGGCAATATTGCATTCGTTGCAGTTCTGACACAAGTCTTGCTGAATCTGCAGGAATAGCGAACCATTGCCAAAAGATGTGCATCCCTTGACACATTTGCCGCATCCATTGCACAGATGCTCGTCAATGGTATATTCGAAATAAGGCTCTTCCACAAACTTGCGAGTGATAGCACCTGTCGGGCACATCAGATTTTCTGCAGCAGTGTTCAAGTCTTTCACGCTTGGTCGATAATAGCCTCCACAAAGGTCGCAGTATCCACACACTTTATTAGCATGGAAACACTTTACCGCAGACACAGGAAGCACGCAATCCGTCTCGCATCTGCCACACTGAGTGCAGGCGAAAGGGTCTATCTGCCAAAACATGTCACCATCCTTGCCTTTCACCTTTGCTGCCAGCACGCCTCCTGCCGAAACGGCAACTCCAGCAGCCAAGAGAGTGCCGCAGGTTCGCAGAAAATCTCTGCGGTCCATCGGGCTTTTCAATTTATCTTTATCCATATATTTTCAAATACTTTACGAGGTACGAAATACGAAATACGAATTACGAATTACGAATTACGAATTACGAATTACGAATTACGAAATACGAAATACGAAATGTGAGGAGCATCACACCAATCAAGAAAAACATCTGACATTTATCAAGATGCTGTCTGCAAAATCTTAACTCTTAATTCTTAATTCTTAACTCTTAATTCTTAACTCTTAATTCTTAACTCTCAATTCTATGGTTAAACTTTTAATGGGCAGTCTTTTTCACACTGTCCACAAGCCGTTTCTTGACTTTTGTTTTTATTGTATTGGAACACAGACACTCTGTCGCCTCCAACAACAATCAGCTTGTCCTTCATCACACGGACATCATACGCTGAGTGTCCACCACCTAAAGCTTTTGAGTCCAGCAGCACACTCCTGAACTTGCCATTCTTATCATAGCAGCTCACACGCGGAATGCCCTTCTCTGATGTTATCAGTTCACCTCCATTGGCAGGAGTTATGACTGCAGGGTTACAACATCCGCTGAACTCGCCTTTGTTTGCACCTGACTTTCCGAAAGAGGAAATAAACTCTCCATCAGTAGAGTATTGTTCAACAAGATGTCTTCCCGGATTAGAACAGAAGATACTGCCGTCTGCCGCCATAATAGAGAAGCAGTAGCTTGGCACAATAAAACCTTTTGGACTGTTTATGAACTTATCAAGCGTGCCGTCAAGACGATACTTGCAGATATTCTTATTTGAAGCATCTGTGACAAACACACCTTCAGAACAAACAGCAAGTGCGCAATAGTCGGAGTTCTCGCTGCATGCCTCCCATCCACCTTTCGTGTCGCCTTCTCTATCATAAACCTCCACCCTTGTCGGATATAGCGCATATATAAGCCCGTCATAAATGGCGATGTCGCGCAAGTCACTTGGTACAGGGAAGTTTGTCTGCAATTCTCCACTCAGCCCATATATATATATGTTATTCGGAGTGGTGATATAGATACTTCCTCCTTCTACATCGAAAGCAGTGATAGAATCTGGAGCGACAAAGCCGAATGTACGTCTGTATGGCGACACAAAATCCTCATCACCACTCAACAATTCAAAACCTTTGTCACGTCTTGGAGAATAAAACAACTTCTCTGGTCGGGTGAACATTTTCCATAGCCCACCTCCTACAACAGAAAGAAACACTCCTCCTATTGCAAGCGAACCTGTTATCTTTAGGAACTTTCGTCTATCTATATTTTTCATCATTCAAATACTTTCAGACATTTTATATTCTTAGAATCTCTCACAATGAGGAATCCGTCAGCATAAGCCATTGGCCCCCAGGCGTCAATGCCTTCTTCCATCACCCGCTGCTTTTTGATAAGGCTCATCGATTTGCTGCTCACGCTATACACATACAATTCGCCGTCTTCCTTGAACGCAAAAAGCTTGTCGTCAACCATAATATATGGGCCAAGTCCGAATCTCTCATCAGCAGCAGATGTCCATATTGGACTGTGAAGATTCGCAGGAGAATACATTGCGAGTCGC
Source organism: Bacteroidaceae bacterium (assembly GCA_024401215.1). Classification (GTDB taxonomy): domain Bacteria; phylum Bacteroidota; class Bacteroidia; order Bacteroidales; family Bacteroidaceae; genus Minthosoma. The sequence goes on along the minus strand of JAKSLL010000049.1, from coordinate 10,491 downwards.
TCACGCATGCCTCCACCATCTTTCGGCAGAATAGTGATGAGCGTTCCATTATAGTTTATTGGGGTCTGCTGCTCACTCGACATTCCTGCAGACGCCTTATAGCTATCTGTTATCACGGCTTTCCATTCCGCACCCGTCTTATTGACTTGCAGAAGAGCACCACCTGCTCCGTATCCCGCTACGAGAAACACCTGGTTCTGGCTAATCTGCAATGGTGAAGGGGCAACAACCGATGGCTGCCATTTTGTGGCACTCCAGAGAAGCTGACCTTGTCCATTCTTTTCAGCGTTAACGCCACACACGCCTCCAACTCCTATATACACATAAGTGCGGTTACCTCCTATTGTCATCGGCATCACGGATGAATGTGACATCTTGAAACCTGTTGAGTTTGGTGTACCCCAAAGCGTAGCGCCAGTATTCACATCCACTCCCATCATCAGCGTGTCTTTTCCTGCAGGGGCAAGCACAAGCACATCATCATCAACCAACGGACATTGACCTGTGTACCAGAACGGTATTTCGCTGCCAAACCTCTTTTTCATGTCTATAGACCATTTCATCTCGCCTGTCTCTTTGTCACAGCACATAACATGACCTTCTGGACCTATTGTGACGATGTTATTCTGAGATATTGCTGGTATCGTTCGTGAAAATCCGTGATTTCTCTTCATAGGCACCCTATACGACCTCTTCCAAAGCTGCTTTCCTGACACCAAATCAAGACAGCGGAGAGCATCCGAACTTGTACGCTCATCGTAATCAAGAACATACACCTTACCTGCTGAGATAACAGGAGAAGCATGACCTTCACCAGTCTCAATACTCCACATCTCTTTGAAGTCGCCTTTAATAAGAGACTTAGGCTGTGCATTGACAGCAATGTTATTGCGACTTGTTCCACGAAAACATGGCCACTCGCCTTTCAGGCCGTTAGCAGCAGCCACATTCTCCTCTTTCATGAAGAATTCGCCAATAAGCACATCATCAGCTTTACGGGCACTTCCCTGCGGACGGTTGTCTGCTCCAGGAAGTGCTTGCGTAAAACCTTTAGTTGGATCATATACATGCCATCCTATCAGTACCAAAATATAGAATAGCACAAGTCCAACCGTAATCAGAGTTAGTCTATTATTGGTTTTCATCTGTTTATCATTTTTAAGGGGCGTTCTACTTAAGTAAGTAATCAAAATTATTTTTATATTTATCAAGAATTTAGAGAAAATAGAGATTTCATCTTTCAGTTTGTAGCAAACTGTTCTTTTTGATTCAGAATTAAATCGTTACGATTGGAATTAAGAGAAGCCATCCGGATGGCATTTCTCTCATTCTCTTCATTCTTGATTATAAAAAATAATTTTGATCAGACACTTATTACCCCAGTTAAGTTTTAGTTATTCAAGTTTCGCTTTGAGGAGTTATCGCTTCGCTCGGACCACCTTAATTCACTATTTATTGCATGAAGCAGGAAAGTCGTGTTATACAATTCTTCCGAATACCATAGTCTTGAAAAATACAATCCTATAGGCTCAGGGTCGTATAAAGTGCCTTTCTTATATCGTTCATATAGATATTTCCAGCCTTTACTTTTTTCTTCTTCAAACCTGCCAGGATAATGCGAGAGGGCTGCCAATACGCGGCTCGTATAGGTAACTTTCGACCTTACCCCTCTATTGCCGCCCCAACCTCCGTCTCCGTTCTGGCATTGAAGGAGGAACGCCACCTTATCCTCTGCCAGTTTCATGCCCGTCTCCTGTCCGCTCTGCATGAGATAGTCGATGACTGTTGCCGTCCCATATACTGGTGCTTTCTCATCTTCCGCATCCTGATCGCCAAACCACAAAGGCACCCATCCTTCGCTGTCTGTCATCTTCTCCATCCAACGGAGCATACGGCTATAGCTTCTCTGCACTTCCCTTTTCAGTTCGCCATCAAGCGAAGGAATCCACAACCCCATAGCAAGCATGGCATGTGCAGTAATATCTGGAGTGCTGCGGTCAAATGGCAGTTTTCCCCAGCCCTTGCAGAATGTGGGCATCCCGCCATCATTATTTTGAAGCCACATCAACCACCTCAACCCGTTCTCCACCTCTGAACAGCTCACACCCTTTGAAAGATGATGAAGTGCAACCAGCGCACCGCTCGTATCATCGCCATCAGGCACCGACCCGCTCAAATCGCTCCATCCCCATCCTCCAGGCATTGCCCCTGTGAATGGGTGTATATCTTTTGTTGCGTTCCTCTTGATGATGTCTGCAAGCCCTCTATTCAAATCTTCATCTCCATGCATCACCTTTCCTGCAAGACTTGTCACCCATCCTGAAAGATTGGTGTCTATAGGCCATGCCCCATCTTTTCTGACAGTATCAATAAGGAACTGCGCGCAATGCTGAGTCACCTCATCCTCTCTATATCCACCTTCAGCAAGACACATACTCACAAATGCTGTAAGCGGAGCTGCTTCAAGGAATCCTCCATCAGCAGGCTGCATAGCCGCAAGCACCCTCATCGCTTTCTTGATGAAGAGGCTGCGCACAGGCGACAGCAGCCCTCCCTTCTTCTTCAGCTGACAGATGCCTATGGCTATCAATGCAGGTATGGCATAGCTGACAACTGGCAGATTGAGATATTTGAAAAATCGCTGAGGCAATGTCGCCAGTTCAAAGGGGAATGGCGGTATCTTCCTCCAGTTGCTTATCACCCCTGCCAATGCGCACATCATGAGTATTGGCACAGAGAATGTCAAGTCTTTCCCGTAATAGTTCAGCACCCCCTCTCGCAAGTCGTCCTCTGTCTCCCCTCCAAACTTCCCATTAAGGTACGCCCTTGTCTTTTCTGGAGCCTTGCCAACAGCAAACAGCGACACATAAGTAAGCAGCGTTGCTGTCATGTTTGACGGACTCTCCACAGAGTCACCCCACGAACCGTCATCCTTCATCGTAGCATTCAGCCACGCCACGCCATCATCAATAGCCTTTTTATATTTCTCAGCGTCAATTCTCTGCAAAGCAAATACGCTGACTGATGTCGAAATGGCGCTGCTTGACAGTCTGCCTCTCCACATGCCATCCTCCGAACGACTCTTCATGAGTCTTTCAAGAACATCAATCTGTATCTCTTTCAAATAATTCCTATCCATCGGAACCTAACGCTAACAATCCATAAAAAACATATTCCACATCACTATATTCATCAAATATCGTTGGTGCAAAACCACCGTCATCCATCCAATGAGCATCGACAAAATCTCTTGCGCTTTTCGCCTTTGCCCCTACGAGGCGGAGAGTGAATAACGCCACTGCCGTAGTCAGCAGGTCAGGCACAGGAGCAACCTCGCTCGAATAGAACCCGCCAGACTCATCTTGCCTGTCAAGCAACCATCTTACCATATCGCCATCTGCCTGCCTTCCTGTCTGATGCTGCATGGCAAGAATGCAGCATACAGCATTTGTCGTCATCACATCCTGCATTTCAAAGTCCATCGCCTGCCCTTTGAAATGCAGGTCATCGAGTATGAAGCGAAAGAAATGCCCATACACGGTGTCCTTTCCCAAAGCCTCATCCACGGTTAGCTTTCTTACAGGATGCGACACAAGCCTCATAGGCGAAAACACAGCCTCAAGCACTTGTCCGAATTGGGTATAATACTTCTCCACCTTTCCTCCTGCATTCACATACCCACCATCCTTCTTCTGCGACTCCACGAACTGTCTGACAAGCATCTGAGCTTCTGGACTCAATCTGCCCCAGCCTCTGCTTAGCCGCATATACACCTTTACTAATAGTGGCAGTCTCATTTCAATATCTTTTCTGTTACTTGATAGAGCAAGCGTTTCAGTTCAAGGCAATCTAAACTGTCAAGAGCATCAAGCGCCTGCTGCTTGTACTGGCTGACCATCCTTTGCAGTTCCTCCTTCACCCTTTCATCATCCCAGTCTGAATGCATAGTCCTCAATGCAAGCACTGCAGACGGACGCACAGCCAGTTCATTGTCCTGACTGAAATCCTCCATATCATCTTTCAGCTGATAGGCTATGCCGAGAGCTTCAGAATAAGCCTTCAGCATCGGCCTGAGATGTATATGATTGCCTGTACAAGCAAGACCTAAAAGCAGCGACACCTCAAATGCCGGCACGGTCTTATTCTTGAATATCTCAAGCGAGAAGTCCATATCTATAGGATGTGGAGCTGCACACCATTCCAGTTCGGCTCCCTGCCCCTTACATAGCGAGGCGTGAGCGTCAGCTATCAGCCTTACAAGCTCCATATTGTTGCTCCTCGCCAGTATGCGGTATCCCTCTCCAAGCAGAGCGTCACCAGCATTGATGGCGTAGGCATCGCCATAAAGGGCGTTGACGGTAGGCTGGCCATATCTGGCATTGTCCTTATCCTCTATATCGTCATGAATGAGCGATGCCTTATGAAAGCATTCCACAGCCACAGCTGCGCGATGCACATCCTCATTCATTCTGGTGTCACCTGTTATAGCCTGATAGACCGCACAGAGCAGATAGGGCCTCCATCTCTTCCCACCCGTAATCATCCAGTCGAGGCACACTCTCGAAGTCTTGTCATTTTGCCTTCCAAAGATGCATTCGAGTTCTTCGCGCTTAAACCAGTTGTCTATCTGCCGTCTTATTGCGTCATGGTCTAACAGCGCATGTCCTTCAGGTGCTGAAGCCGTCAGCAGCTCTTCCACATAAGCGTTATCCACATGAGTGTTTATACATCCAGCATCATTGAGGGCTATCGCCAAACCTGGCACAGCATGACTGACAAGCAGAGGGAAAGCCTTCTCAAGCGAGTCAAGGCAGCTCACGCCTATTACGGCATCCACGACATTGTTCTCAATAAGCTCTATGACCTGAGTAAAACCCTCTGCAACAATACTCAACGCACCTAAGTCTTCTGCACGGTCTTGAAGAGTCGGGATGACACACTTGCCACACCTATGACACAGCAATCCGTATTCGTCAAACTCCGCCTTGCACTCCCCATGTCTGCTGAGACATTTAGGCAGCATAAGGAGTCGCCGCTCGTAAGGTATGGTCGCAATAATATCTATCCATAGCTGGTTGTTTATCTCCACCATTAGCCATGATGTCAGTTCCTGGCAGCAGCCTTTCAACGACACAAACTCCTCTGCTAACGCCTCCAGCTGCTTCAATGACACAGGCGGACACAAAGACTTCTGCCGCACAAAGTCTCTCAGTTCTCTGCGCAGCTCCATTCGCTCATCATGCGTAGCTGGTATGTTTAGTCTCTTTTCATCCATACGCACCAAATCCAAAGAAGTAATTCTTTTTCAGCCACCTGTACGGCGCACTTCTCTCTGGTATGGCATCCTCTCCCATGTCATGACCTGCCACGCTTGCCATCTGCATGTATTCCTTCATAACTGTCTGACGGCTGGTGGTGTCTGTCGCTCCATGCTCTGCAAGAAATGCCGCAAGGTATTTAGGGTTCTCCATGAGTATGCATCCTCTGCTCTGCTCTGCTGTCATGACGCGCAGGTCTGCCATGAATGACGACTGCTTGAAGAGTTCGCCGACATTCTTGCCCGTCTCATCAACATATTCACATGCCATCTGCAGAGGCGGACAGAATTCCAAGGCTCCAGAAGGCCCCACATGATGACTCATGCCTGTCGCTCCCGGACACATAGCAACACCTTTGTCGTCCCAATAGGTGTCGATAAGCACTACAGGGGCGTCTCGCCTCTCCTCAACAAGGAACTCTCTCAGAGCTTTTATCTGTGTCTTGTCCAGAGCCGCCTCCGGCATTGGGTTAGCCCCTACAGGGCGGTAGATGTAATACCACAGATATGCTGCGCCTTCCTTTGCCACTCTCTCTATATGATCGCGGCTCACAAGTTCGTCGAAGTTATTCTTGCAGATGCTTGCTGCAACACCAAATATCAAACCCTCCTTCCTGCAAGCGCGAATGCCGTTCAATGTTCTGTCATAAACCTCGTTGGCACCTCTTCGCCTGTCGCTCTCATCTTTCAATCCTTCAACACTTATCAGCGGTGTCACATTCCCAAGGGCACGCAACTGCTTAGCTATGTCGTCTGTGAGAAGTGTGGCATTGGTGAAGAGCTGGAAATAGCAGTCGCTATGTTTCTTAAACACATCAAAGAGTCCCTTATACATCAGGGGTTCGCCTCCCAGTATTCCAAAGAAGTAGCTGCCTTCTGCCTTGCACGAACTGATGATGCCGTCAAGCTGCTCATTGGTCAGCCTCTTCTTGCCGCCAGCACTCACCCAGCATCCGCTGCATCGCAGATTACAGCTCTCTGTCACACTTATCATTACAAAAGCAGGAAAGAATTTCTTTCCCTTTGCTGAACGCTTCTCAAACGAGCGCATATACCAAAGGTTACGCCAGCCAAAGTTCCACGCAAAAGTCCATAGCAGAGGTATTGGCGTCTGTCCAACAACCCTGCATGCTATCTTTGTCAACGAAGTCCAATCCTTTAATGCCATTATTTTGTTATGTATTACTTCATCAGTTTAATTCCCGCCTTTCTGCTTGCGAGTTTCTGTCTCAAGGTTTCGCCATACAGCTGCTTTGATTCGAGCATCACAGCCTTCTCCTGCAATTCCTCACCTCCGTTTATCGGGCTCCTGTCGTATTTAGGGAAGATAATTGCGCTTGCAGGACATGTACGGGCACACGCCGGACAGTTATTCTTGCAGTTATGCGGATGCACCACTCTCACCCTGTCGTCAATCATCTCGTACACGCCAAACGGGCAGAACTCAAGACATTTGCCACACTCTGCGCATTGCGATTTGTCTATCGCAGGATACCATGCGTCCTCTCCTAACTTCTGCTGGAAGGAGCAGACTTTCTCTTTCCACGCACCGCAGTCTGCCTCATCAGCATCAACACCAAGCACCTTCATCACCTCCTCCACACTCTTGCTGCGCAGGTCAACACTCGTGCAGTCATCCTCACCAGCGAATGCCAGCAGACTCTTTACTGCTCTGTCATGACAAGCCACAATAGTCGTCTTTGCTATATCGTGAATCCTGCCATCCTTATCCTCACACATCTCACACAAGTCACCAACAAGCTCCACCTCGCATCCCCCCTTGTCGAGGGCGGCAGCGAGCTGGGCTATCTTATCCTTATCGATGAATGTGCGAGAAGCGCAGGCACATATTGTTATTTTCATACCGTCATCCAGTTTTTGAATTCTGACGCTTTATTCTTGCTCACAAACAATGGCTCCGGAAGCGTCACCGGCAGCCGCACAAGAAGTCGGTTGTCAAACCATATCACTATATCTTTCACGCTGTCCTTAGCAATGATGTATTGCTTGTTGGCACGAAAGAATCTGTTAGGGTCCAACATGCTTATAACAGAGTCCAGCGACTTGTTGTACTCAAGCACATCACCATTCTTCAGATATATTTGCATCTTGCGCTCCGTACTATAGAAACAGGCTATATCGTCCACATTCACTGGCAGGAGCTTGTCGCGGAAAGGCACAAGAAGCGAGTTCTTATATACTGTCTGCCCGCTATTCCCTGAGCGCAGACTGAGCATCTTCTCCACATACTCCAGCACATCATGCTTTGTCCACCTGTTATACTTGTCGAGAGCGCGTATCAGCTCTGCTGTCTTTATCGGCTTGAGCAGATAGTCGATGCTGTTGACTGTAAAGGCTTCAAGCGCATACTTATCATAGGCAGTAGTGAACACGATAGGTGTCTTCACCTCTATCATATCGAAAAGCGAGAATGCTGATCCGTCGCTCAGATGGATATCCATGAATATGAGGTCGGGGGCTTCATTGGCATTGAGCCATCTCACCGTCTGCTCCACACTCTCCAGCACCTGCAGCACCTCTATCGAACTGTCAATCTCATGCAGCATCACCATAAGGTTTTCGCTTGCTGCCGTTTCATCCTCTATTATTAATACTTTCATTTTCAATAATTCAAAGTCAAATGTAACACATCCCTATTTCAGCGATACCGCCACGCTGAATGTCTTGTCATCTTTCTCCACCCTCAGATGGCCATCCATGAGCAGCATCAGTCGCTTCTCAAGATTTGAAAGACCTGTGCCATGAGTCTCCTGGCATACAACTTTCGGATAGAGAGGGTTTGACACAACAAGTTCATCTTTCTCATTCACATAAATCAGGAGTGTCATTCTATGGTCGCTGTCAATCCTGTTATGCACAGTCACATTCTCTATCAGCGGAAGAAGGGCGAGCACAGGTATCTGCCTCTGCAAGCAATGTGCTGGTATGTCGAATTTCACATCGAACTTTCCCGCATATCTTACCTGCATAACCTGACTGAATGACTTCGCAAACTCCATCTCCTCTTCAAGAGTCACGAGTCCTCTATTCTCGCTCTGCAGTATATAACGGAAGATGTCGCTCAGATGGTCGATGTAGCATATCGTCAGCTTATCGTCTTTCTTCCTCACCAAACCGCTGATGCCGTTAAGCGAGTTAAAGAAGAAATGAGGATTTATCTGGTTTGTCAATGCTGTGCATCGGCTTTGCAGACTCTCAATCTTCAGCATCTGAAGCTCTTCTTCCTTCTTCTGATTTATGCGGTTAAGGTTGTCTGTATAGCCAAGCAGAAGCCCCATCATGCCCAACACCGTAAACTGGAATGTCACAATGATTGGACGGCAGTCAAAGTCTGTGCATATAAGGGCTGTTATCCCCTTGTATGCGCCAAAAATCAACAGCGTGGCTAAGACGTTCGGCAAGATACGCACCAGGATTTTTGGCGTCTTCAGCACATGATGGTTGAAGAGCTGCAAACCCATAGAGAAAAACCAAAACAGCAAAAAGCGTATCAGCATGCTGTTTATGTAACTCGCACGGCATTCTTCCGACACACATTCCCAGTCGTAACGAAGGAATAGCATATTAGGGTAACTGACGAATATGGCACACACCAAACTCACCAGCAAAACCCTTGTTATGTATTTATAGTCATGCATCTTGCAACAATTTATGTACAAATTTAATTATTTTGTCCAACAAAACATAAATATAACGCATAAAAAAGTAAAAAAAAGGCATAATGCCGATTTTACGAATTGAGTCCCCTCTAACTTCAGAGCCCCCTCTAACTTCAGAGCCCCCTCTAACTCCCCCAAGGGGGAGGACACCATTCGGATGATGTCAGAGCCCCCTCTAACTCCCCCAAGGGGGAGGACACCATTCGGATGATGTCATTTAATTGCTAAATCTTAATTCTTAATTCTTAATTCTTAATTGCTAAATCTTAATTCTTAATTCTTAACTCTTAACTCCAAAATCTTAACTCTTAATTCTTAATTCTTAACTCCAAAAACTCAAGTCAACGAATATCAAAAACAAGTTTTTTACATGTTTTTCACTAATTCCGAACAAGAAAATAGGATGCTTTGATAAATTTTACATACTTTTGCGACAAAATTCAATAGCATCTATAAAATCAATTTTGAAAAGATACTTATTTATGAACAGTTTGATGTTTGCAACTCCACTTTTCATTGGAACTACCGAATTGCTGATAATAGCCGGTATCGCATTGCTCATCTTTGGAGGCAAAAAGCTCCCTGAACTCATGAAGGGCTTAGGCAGAGGCGTGAAGGAATTCAAGGATGAAATGAAGGACGACTCACAGTCAGAAGAAGTGAAGAAAGACTTGTCAACAGACGCTTCTAATGAAAAGGCAAGCAACTAAGCAAAACAACAATGAAGAGAGATTTATGACATTTGGGGAGCATTTGGAGATTCTTCGCCAAATGCTGTTTCGTGTGCTCGGAGTGAGCGCAGTATTTGCAATGTTAATATTTTTCTTCAAGGATTTGACTTTCGAATTTCTGCTTGCACCCAGCGAATGGGATTTCTGCACATACAGATGGATAGAATCTTTCATGCAGATGTTCGCCCCCGACTTTCATTTTGAGGAATTCCACATCGACCTGATTGCCACCGAACTAAGCAGTCAGTTTATGACGCATGTTACAACATCTTGCATTCTCGGTTTGCTGTGCGCCTCTCCTTATGTGATGTACGAAATCTTCCGTTTCATCTCGCCTGCACTCTACGACAACGAGAAGAGATACTCCGTTCAGGTCGTCCTCTCCATCTATCTGCTGTTTATGATAGGTGTGCTGACAAACTACTTCATCATCTTCCCTATCTCTTTCCGCTTCCTTGGCACATATAGCGTCGCTTCACGCGTCAGCAGCATCATCACTCTTGACTCCTACATTGAGTCATTCACCAACCTCACTCTCGTGATGGGCGTAGTATTCCAGCTGCCAGTCCTCTCTTTCTTCCTCGCCAAGATGGGAGTCATCACATCTTCTATGCTGGCAACATACCGCAAGCACGCACTCATAGTGATAATGCTTGTAGCAGCCATCATCACTCCGCCCGACATTATGACTCTTATCCTTGTGACCATCCCTCTATATCTTCTTTACGAAGTGAGCATCAGAGTCGTGAAATGGGTTGAATAG
>JAKSLL010000048.1 GCA_024401215.1 Bacteroidaceae bacterium | reverse complement strand
GTGGCAGACAGAAAGCCCTTGCTTGGCAGCGTGCGATGGACGGCAGCCGATGGCAGCGACGCCCACATAGAAGTCTCGATGTTAGGTGCGGAGGTGGAGCGTTGCTGGTATGAGATACCAAAACATTATCCAGAGGTGAAGGTGCTGGCCTTTCAGCTGATGCCCGACCATGTGCATGGGCTGCTCTTCGTGACACGCGAGATGGAGGTGCATATCGGGAAGGTGCTCAAGGGCTTCAAGATCGGCTGCTCAAGGGCCTGGTGGCAGCTCAGCGAGGGCGAGGGCGCAGGTGGGTCATGTCCGTTGAATTATAATTCAACGAACGGAACGAACGGAACGAACGCAACTGGCGGAACAGCAGCAACGAACGCAACGGCAGCAAACGCAACAGGCGGCCCAAAGGACAAGGAGCGACGCGCTCCGCTTTTCAGCCCTGGCTATCAAGACTCAGTACTGATGGGCAGGGGGCAGCTGGAGCACATGTTCCGATACATAGAGGACAACCCGCGACGCCTCGCCATAAAGCGCATGAAACCCGACCTGTTCTGCGTGGTGGATAACCTCACCGTCGCAGGCCATACGTTTGCCGCCATTGGCAACCGCTGGCTGCTGGACCGCCCCGTCAGGATGCAGGTACGCTGCCATAACAATACGAGACCCGAGAACTTGAAGTTTATAGAGCGGCAGAAGGAGTATTTCCTTAACAGAGGCAGCAAAGGCGGGGTAATCGTCAGCCCATGCATCTCGCCGGGCGAGAAGGAGGTGGCACGTGCCGCCCTTGATGCTGGCGTGCCCCTTGTGGTGATACTCGAAAATGGATTCTCCCCTATGTACAAACCTCCAGGAAAGTATTTTGAGGCGTGTGCTAAGGGGTTGCTGCTGATGCTGGCGCCTTGGCCATATCACATGGAGCGCAGAACTATATCCCGCGCCCAATGCTTGACTCTTAACGACATGGCATACAGCCTATGCACAGACCCCTGGACTCCCGAGCTTGAAGAGCAAATCAAGAAAGAAATATCCAAATAGAGGAAGCCGAAGATGCTATCATCACGGTCCTGAAACAATGTGATCATCGGACAGGAAATCAAGATGCAGCATAATTATTGCTGAAAATTTCAAAGCAGGGGCAAAACCTGTCGGCTGAGTTTTATTTCTTACTTCACCAAAAAAATCTTTACATTTCCTCTCATTTTTTCTCTCATATTTTTTGATTTCTCATCTTTTTTCTTTAACTTTGTATGGCAATTGAGAATGAACGCCGATTGGCGTCACGTCGTTATACAACACCCCGAATAACCGACTAAATTATAAATCATAACACTCCGCGCACCCTAAAATATCCTTTATAACCGAGCCTACCAAGCAGATGAAAACGAGCAAATACAGATACCCGGCGTACTTTCATGGGCAGAAAGAGCTGTTTGAGGGCATGAAGGTGATAAGACAGAAAATATTATGAAGAAAAAACAATATATCTCAAAGATCGTGATGAAGTGGCTGCTTTTCTGTGTATTGGCAGCATTTGCAGTATCATCGACAATATCATATTTCAGCAATACCCAGCTCGCCAAGCAGAGTACAAAGCACCTGCTCACCAACAGCATCGAGGATGCGCTTGACGAGTTGCAGGAGAAGGATGAGAAGAGCGTAAAGAATACGCTCGACAATCTTTGCACCATAGTGGAGGGAAAGGAGTTCTGGGGCAACATCTCGCCTGCCCGACTGAACGAACTGTGCGGATTGCGCAACATCCAAGAGATACACATCATTGACTCCACGGGATGCGTCATCTATTCCTCTGTACCAAACATCATCAACTATGACATGAATTCGTCCGACCAGTCAAAGGATTTTATGGTGTTGCTTGAAGAGGGCGGTCCGCAGTATTACTATCAGGAGGTACGCCAGCGCGGCATCGACAACGTCAATTTCCGCTATGCGGGCAGAAGGCTGGCAGCACACAAAGGTTTTCTGCAGATTGGCTTTGAGGAGGATTACTATTACAGCAAGGTTGTCAATGGCTTGCTCGAAGGCAGCACGCACCATCGCCGCATTGGCGACAGCGGCAGCATCTACATCTTTGACATGCAGGGCAATATCGTCAGCTCGCCTATCTCTTTCATGGGCAGCACAATCGACCAGACAGGTCTCAAGCTCTCCGAAATCTTCGCACAGAAAGCGTTAAGCATTTTCACCGCTGACGTCAAGGACGAGCCTTCATACTGCATGTACGTCTGCTACAAAGATCGCTACAACATCATCGCCACGCAGCCTATCAAGGAGGCGACGCTGACGCGCGACACCGCCTTCGGCATCAGCTCCACCATCGTCTTCATCATCTTCCTGCTGCTCTTCTGCCTTATCTACTGGCTGATGAGGAAGCTGGTGGTCAACAATATCGAACGTGTCAACAAGTCGCTGTCTATCATCTCTGACGGACAGCTCGAAGAGGTCATCGATGTCAGAGATTCTGTAGAGTTCGACGAACTATCTACAGATATCAACATGACGGTTGACAAGCTCAAGGAGTTCATACATCAGGCAGAGACGCGTCTTGATGCTGACCTTGCTTTGGCAAAAGCCATACAAATGGCAGCATTGCCTAATGTCTTCCCTGCATTCCCCGACCGTAGCGAGTTCAATCTCTACGCCTGCACCGAACCCGCCAAGGAGGTGGGTGGCGACTTCTACGACTTCTATTTTGTGGGAGAAGACAAGGTTGCCATCTGCATCGCTGACGTTTCGGGCAAGGGCATCCCTGCTGCTATGTTTATGATGCGCGGCAAGTCGATGCTGAAAAACTCTGCATCAACAGGCTTGTCTATCGACGAAGTCTTCAACAGAGTAAACAGCAACCTCGCCACCAACAATCAGACAAGCACCTTCATCACCTGCTGGATGGCGATAATAAACATAAAGACAGGAGAAATGCAATATGTCAATGGCGGACATAATGCACCTCTCCTGCGTCATTCCGATGGCATTTACGAATATATCGAAGACCCTATGCCAGGATTGCCTCTCGCAGTAATCGAAGATTTCCCTTATCAGATACACACCACCACGCTTATGCCTGGCGACACTCTCTACCTTTATACCGATGGTGTTACAGAAGCAGAAAATGTTGACAAAACACAGTATGGCGAGGAACGCTTGCGCAACACTCTCAACCACCTGCCTGTGAAGGACATCATTGACCCTACAATCACCTGCAAGGCTATCTTAAAGAGTGTACACGATTTTGCTAAAGATGCCGAACAGAGCGATGATATCACCATGCTTTCATTCAAGTATCTGGGATAAGTAAGCAATTTGTTAAAAGTTCAAAGGTGTTAAAAGTCATACTTTTAACACCTTTGAACTTTTAACAAATTATATATCAAGCAGATAACACGATTTGTTAAATGTTAAAAGTTAAATTTACAAATTTTGCAACTTCTCTTTAACTACCCTTTAACTACTCTTTGTCTCTGTATTTCTCATCCAATCCGCCGTTGATGATGTCATACACCTCTTTCATGATGACTTTTGATGCTTTGCCCTGTCGCTCCTCAGCGGTGATAGGCTTGTGAATGGTGATGCGCATCGGGTGGTGGCTGACGGACTTGGCATGACGGCTGAAGGCATCGAAACTGCCGTTGATGGTGATTGGCACGATAGGCACACCTATCTCGTTTGCTAGCATGAAGGAGCCACGCTTAAACTCGTTCATCTTGCCGTCGTGGGTGCGTGTGCCTTCTGGGAATATCATCATTGACATTCCTCCCTTGAGTGTCTCACGAGCCTGAGTGACAGCCTTATTGATGCCCGAGATGCCATCGGCAAGATACACCTGTCCTGAACGGGCGCAGGCGAAGCCTACGAAAGGTATCTTTCGGAGGTATTCCTTCATCATCCATTTGAAGTTGTGTCCGAGGTAGCCATAGGCAAGGAAGATGTCGTAGTAGCCTTGATGGTTGGCAAGGAACACATAACTCTCATCATCTTTGATGTTCTCTCGCCCCTCAACGACGACTGGGTTGAGGAAGAAGCCTGTGGCACATTTCGCCCAGAACTTAGGGAGGTAGTAACTCACCGTGTCACGGTCGCCAAAGAAGCTGGCAATGATGACGCTCGTAGAGACGAAGATTGTCACTATGATGAACAGCGGGAGAGCAATGGTGAATGAGTAAATTTTGTAGAGTATATTCATGTTGCTTAGTCGTTTGGGGGTTTTGTCGTTTTGGAGACTCGCGGTTTTACCGTTTGGGAACATTATGCGTCACTTGCCTGTGCCTCTGCGCAATGTGATGACATTGACTTCTGGCCATGCACCGAAGCGGAATGGGAACATAACTTCGCCTATGCCGTCGCTGACGTTGAGAATCTGACCACCCTCGCTGTATGCTCCCGACCATTCGTCATACACATAAGCCACTGGCGACCAACCAAAGATTTTGAACTGCCCGGCATGGGTGTGTCCCGAGAGGGTGAGCTGTATGTTGGTGTCGGGGATGATGGCACGACGCCAATGAGTAGGGTCGTGGCTGAGGAGTATGGTGAAGCAGGTCTTGCTGTCGAGCCCCTTCATGGTTTTCTTCAGGTCGCCATAGGCAGGGAAAGGTGGACGCCCGTCGTTCTCAACGCCTGCAATGACGAGGGAGTCTTTGCCTCGGCGCAGCACCTTATGGTCGTTGAGCAGGAGATGCCATCCATAGCTGCGCAGAGCGCTCTGCAGCTTGGCGATATCATCTTGATGCTCTTTCTCATCGGGGTAGTGGATATACATGCTGTAGTCGTGGTTGCCCATCACGGCATAGACACCATCCTTGGCGCTCAGTCGGCAGAAGTCATCCTTAAAGCCTTCGAGTTCGGCACTCTGATGGTTGACGATGTCGCCCGTGAAGAGTATGGCATCGCAATGCTGTTCGTTGATGAGTGTCACAACCTTGGCAGCATCGCCTTCGTTGCCGTCGTGGAGGGTACCCACATGCATGTCGGAGAACTGCGCTATGCGGTAGCCGTCAAACTCCTTTGGGAGGTCGCTGAAGTAGAATGTCTGATGATGGACAACATACTGATGACGACCCACGAAATAGCCGTAGCAGAGGACGAAGAAGGAGAAGATGCCGAAGCTCATGCCCACGATACGCATGATGCGCACGAAGAGCGGCGTGTCGCCATTGCCTGCCTTGTCGCCGTCACGTTTCAATGCACGCCCTATGGCATGACCTATGCCGTCGAAAAAGGTGAAAAGCATCTTTGGCGCACAGATGCAGAGCATGACTATCATATAAACTCCCACACTCGCCTGATGTTCCGGTTTCATGTCGTTGCTCGCCATGATGACGACTGCCGCAAGAGCCAAGGCTGCCGACGGCACAAACCAGGAGAGTCTTATCCACAGCTTCTCTGTCCACCTCTTCACATACATATTATATATATATGTGTCGGGCAAGACAAGCAATATGATGATGAGTACGGCTATACGGAGAAGCATCTGCTTATAAGTTAAGAATTGAGAGTTTAAAATTAAGAGTTAAGAGTTAAGAGTTGAGAATTAAGTTTTAAGATTGCAGAAAAGCTGCTAAATCCTAATTATCCATTCTCAGCCTCTCAAGTATTTCTTTATCTCCTCGAATGAGGTGTTGCGTCGGCGTGCGTAGTCGGCAATCTGTGTGTCGTCGATGGCACCGACGCTGAAATAGCGCGCCTGCGGCAGACTTATCATGAATCCGCTTACGGAGGCATGTGGCTGCATCATGGCATGCTCGGTGAGTGTCACCCCGATGCTCTTGAAGTCGATAATCTCGTCAATGATAAAATTGACGGAGATGTCGGGCAGACATGGATATCCCACGGCTGGGCGTATGCCCTGAAACGCCTCACGATGCAGTTCGTCGATGGTGAGATGCTCGTGTGGCGCATATCCCCAGATGGTGGTGCGCACCTCCTCATGGAGCCTCTCTGCGCCTGCCTCGGCAAGGCGATCGGAGAGTGTCTGAAGGAGCATCCTGCGATAGTCGTCATCGTCGGAGGTGTCATAGCCGCCGACATGGACGGAGGTGGCGAACACCCCTATCTTGTCGCTCTTGAGCAGGGAGGCAGGACGGATGAAGTCGCTCATGCAGAGGCAGTATCCGTCGGCTCCAGGCACCTGCTGCCGCAGCATGGGGATGCGTATGGGGTCGCCATAGGCGTGGGTGAGTCCGCATTCGCAGAGGTAAGTCTTCTGCACAAAGATGTCGTCGCCCTCGCTCCACGCTGGCAGTATTTCGACAGCTGTCTGTATCTTGGTGTATGGCTGCAGACGCTGCAGCACCTTCTGCGCGTCGGCATAAAGCCGCTGTCCCTCGTCGGAATGCTCAGGCACGCTCCACGCATAGAAGAAATACACCCAGTTGATGTAGTCTTTTATGTCTGATATGCGATAGTTCTTCCTCATTCCATATACCTCAGTTCCTTGCCTCGTATGCCGTCAACAACGATGCCGTCGCAGTAGGCTGTCTTGCCGTTGACGATGGTGCGACGCACTTTCCACTTGAATGTGCGCTCGTCCATTGGCGTCCATCCGCATTTCGTGTAATAGCGTCCCTTGAGCACCTGCCAGTCGCTGTCGGGTGCCACGAGGGTGAGGTCGGCATAGTAGCCCGGACGGATGAATCCTCGGCGGTCGATGCCGAAGAGACGTGCTGGGTTGTGCGACATGAGCAGCGGTATGCGCTCTATAGGCAGCACTCCGTCGCTGAACATCTCAAGCATAGACACAAGGGAGAACTGTATCATCGGCATGCCCGAAGTGGCTTTGAGCGCACCCCCCTCTTTCTCGTTGAGCAGATGAGGGGCATGGTCTGTGCCCACCACGTCGATAAGTCCGCTGTTGAGTGCCTGGCGCAGAGCCTGGCGGTCTTCGGCGGTCTTGATGGAAGGGTTGCACTTTATGCGTGTACCCAGGCGGTCATAATCTTCATTGCTGAACATGAGATGTGCGATGACAGCCTCGGCGGTGATGCGCTTCTCCTCGATAGGCTTAGCCTCAAAGAGTTCGAGCTCTTTGGCAGAGGAGATATGGGCGATATGGAGTCGCGCCCCTGTGTCGTTGGCAAGCTGCACAGCAAGGGATGAGGAAGCATAGCAAGCCTCAACACTTCGTATGCGTGAATGGTAGCGCACAGGGAAGTCGTTCTGACCTTTATATTTAGCCTTGAACTTCTTTATGTTATCGTTGATGATATTCGTGTCCTCACAATGCGCCATAAGGAGCTTAGGCGATGTGGCGAAGAGGCGTCGGAGGGCGCTTTCGCTATCTACAAGCATATTGCCTGTGCTGCTGCCCATGAAGACCTTGACACCCGGCACACGGCTGCAGTCTATCTGCTGTATGGTGTCGATGTTGTCGTTGGTGGCTCCTATGAAGAAGGAGTAGTTGACACGGCTGTGCTCGGCGGCAAGCTTGAACTTGTCGTTGAGCAGTTCTATTGTGGTAGTCTGAGGATTGGTGTTTGGCATCTCCATGTAGGATGTGACACCTCCTGCTGCCGCTGTGCGGCTCTCGCTGGCGATGTCTGCCTTGTAGGTCATGCCCGGCTCGCGGAAATGCACATGATCATCGATGACGCCAGGGAAGAGGTACAGCCCTGTGGCGTCAATCTCTGTGTCGTAGCTCTGCGAACTGTCGTCGCCGCCCTCGATGACCTGCTGAATCATCTCGTCTTCGATGACGACGCTGCCTACAAACGACCTTCCTTCGTTGACTATTGTTGCGTTTCTTATGATTGTTTTCATGATTTCTCTGTTAGCTTACAGCTTTTGGGTATTTCTTGAACCACCCGTCCCATCTGAGGCGCATTACTCCGAAGAATGCCTCTCCGAAAATGCCGCCGCTCATCTTTGACACTCCCTCGACACGGTTGACGAAGATGACTGGCACCTCCTTAATCTTGAATCCGCACTTGTAGGTTGTGAATTTCATCTCTATCTGGAAAGCGTAACCTTTGAAGCGGATGTCGTCGAGGTTGATGGTCTCAAGCACACGGCGCTTGTAGCACTTGAATCCTGCTGTGGTGTCGTGAACCTTGAAGCCTGTGACGAAGCGCACATACTTAGAGGCAAAATACGACATAAGCACACGGCCTATAGGCCAGTTGACGACATTGACTCCCGTGATGTAGCGGCTGCCGATGGCAAGGTCGTAGCCCTCGTCGGCACATGCTGAATAGAGGCGGGGGAGGTCGCTTGGCGCATGGGAGAAGTCGGCATCCATCTCGAAGATGTAGTCGTAGCCATGCTCAATGCCCCACTTGAAGCCTGCTATGTAGGCTGTGCCAAGTCCCAACTTGCCCGAACGCTCGACGATGAAGAGGCGGTCGCCAAAGTCGGATGCCATGAGGCTCTTGACAATTGCCGCCGTGCCGTCGGGCGAACCGTCGTCGATGACAAGTATGTGGAAGCACTTATCGAGCGCAAAGATGGCGCGGATAATCTTCTCGATGTTTTCCTTCTCGTTATATGTCGGAATGATGATGATGCTGTCGCTTTCGTTCATTAGTTTTATATCTTTGTCTGCTACGCTTTTAACCTGCATTTTCATGCAGGAATTGATAAGGGCTGTCCGACAAATCTGCTGTGCATGAGTCGTATGCTGATTTATAGAACGCTCCTTAAGATTATTAAGATGCAAAGATACATTTTTTTCGTTATTTTTTATAGCATTACAATAATAAAATGCGTAGTCACATCATTTAACTACGCATTTCACTTAACTTGTGTATTTTTTCTGCCCTCGAAAACGGTTTCCAAGGTGCAGCCATATCATTGCTCCGCCTCCATGGCATTCACCACGCGCAATGCCTCGTCGGTGGTTTTCACGTTCTTGATGACGAGTGATTTGCGGTCGCCGTCACGCAGGGTGCATCGCCGTCCGTTGTAGGACACAAACCTTATGACTTTCTCGAAAGCACGACTCTGGAAGTACAGCTGCTCGCTGGTGAAGTACATGTACATCGAGCCTCGCTTGAGCACGAGCTTCTCGATGCCAAGACGCTGCGCACCCCATCGGAGAGGCATGACCTTGAGCAGTTCCTCGCCCACCTGAGGGATTACGCCAAAGCGGTCAACAAGACGCGCTCTGAAGTCGTCGAGCTGCTGCGGATGCGTGAATCCATCGAGTTCACGATAGAGCGCCATACGCTCTGGGCTGCTCGGCACATACTCTTCGGGCAGATATGCCTGGATGTCGCTGTCGATATTTGTCTCTGCCACGAATTTCTCTCCGCTGATCTTGCCGCTGTCGTCTTTCTCCTCGTCGGCAAAGAGGCTTGCAAACTCATCCTCCTTGAGTTCGGCTATCGCCTCATTGAGAATCTTCTGGTATGTCTCATAACCCAGGTCGGTGATGAATCCGCTCTGCTCGGCACCAAGCATATTGCCAGCACCACGGATGTCGAGGTCTTGCATGGCGATATTTATGCCGCTGCCAAGGTCGCTGAAATTCTCCACAGCCTGAAGGCGGCGACGAGTGGTGTCGCTGAGCGCGACGAGAGGAGGGGCGATGAGGTAGCAGAAGGCTTTGCGGTTGCCACGCCCCACACGCCCACGCATCTGGTGGATGTCGCTGAGTCCGTAATGCTCGGCGTTGTTGATGATGATGGTATTGGCGTTTGGCACGTCGATGCCATTCTCAACAATGGTGGTGGAGAGGAGGACGTCGTAGTCGTAGTTCATGAAGTCGAGCAGGATTTTCTCCAACTCCCTAGGGTCCATCTGACCATGACCAACACAGATGCGTGCGTCGGGCACATATTTGAGAATCATGGCTTCAATCTCACGTAGATTGCTGATTTTGTTGTTGACGATGAACACCTGTCCGTTGCGGCTCATCTCGAAGTTTATGGCCTCGGCGAAGACCTCCGGGGAGAAGGTGTGTATCTCTGTCTGTATCGGATAGCGGTTAGGCGGTGGTGTCTGTATGACAGACAAGTCGCGCGCTCCAAGGAGCGAGAACTGGAGTGTGCGCGGTATAGGTGTGGCTGTCATGGTGAGGGTGTCAACATTCACCTTCAGCTGTTTGAGCTTCTCCTTCACCGACACACCGAATTTCTGCTCCTCATCGATGATGAGCAGTCCTAAATCCTTGAACTCCACCTGCTTGCCTGTAAGCTTGTGAGTGCCTATTATGATGTCTATCTTGCCCTCTTTGAGGTCGGAGAGCGTCTGCTTTGTGGCTTTGCCGTCTTTGGCTCGGGTGAGGTAATCGACGGTGACAGGAAACTCCTTCAGACGTGCGGAGAATGTCTTGTAATGCTGATAGGCAAGCACCGTGGTAGGCACAAGCACAGCCACCTGCTTGCCGTCGCAACAAGCCTTGAAGGCTGCTCGTATGGCAACCTCCGTCTTGCCGAAGCCCACATCGCCACACACGAGGCGGTCCATAGGGCGCTGCTTCTCCATGTCGGCTTTGACATCCTGTGTGGCGCGAAGCTGGTCGGGGGTGTCTTCATAGAGGAAGCTCGCCTCGAGTTCGTGCTGCATGAAGGAGTCTTTGCTGTAGGCGAAGCCTTTCTCCTGCTTGCGGAGCGCATAGAGGCGAATGAGGTCGCGGGCTATGTCCTTGACCTGCGTCTTGACCTTCGTCTTCATCCTCTCCCATGCACCTGAGCCTATCCTGTTGAGACGAGGAGGCTCGCCCTCTCTGCCTTTGTATTTAGACACTTTGTGGAGGGAGTGGATGGACACATAGACGACATCCTCGTTCTGATAGATGATTTTTATCATCTCCTGCATTATGTCGCCTTGAGGCACTCTCACAAGTCCGCCAAACTTACCCACTCCATGGTCGATATGCACCACATAGTCGCCAATCTCAAACTGCTGTATCTCCTTGAGAGTCAGCGCCACCTTGCCCTTTCTGGCTTTGTCGCTCTTGAGGTTGTACTTGTGGAAGCGGTCAAAGATTTGATGGTCGGTGAAGTAGCACATCTTGGAGTCATCGTCGATGAATCCTTCGTGTATGGCATGGTTGACAGGGTGGAATTTTATCTCATCCATCTCGGT
The DNA here is from genome assembly GCA_024401215.1 of Bacteroidaceae bacterium. Taxonomy (GTDB): domain Bacteria; phylum Bacteroidota; class Bacteroidia; order Bacteroidales; family Bacteroidaceae; genus Minthosoma. The sequence goes on along the minus strand of JAKSLL010000048.1, from coordinate 18,780 downwards.
GGCTGCCATCTCCTCGAAGATGTCCTGCAGACGCTTTATCTGCTTCTCGCTGTCGGCGAAGATGGCTATCTTATAGCCGCTGTCGAGAAGTCGGCGGAACTCCTTATTGACGAGTTCGAAATTCTTATGGAAAGAAGGCTGTGGCTGTGTGTGGAAATGCAAGGTGTCGGCATCCTCGCTCTTGCTCTGACGCATGTCGAGATGTCGGAAGGCGATTATCTGACGTTTGAAACTCTCCCCATCGATGATGAAGCGGGCGAAGAGCTCTTCGTTGTTGGATGCCGCCTCAGTCTTTGCCTGTGCGGAGAACCCCTCCTGATGGATGAGGTCTATCTTGTCGCAGATGTAGGCGAGGCTCTTTGTGGCTATCACCGTGTCGTGAGGCAGAAACTCAAGGAAGGAGATGAATTCGTCGCCCACACCTGCCATGTCAGGCACGATGGTTGTCATCTCCATTGCGCTCTGCGAGAGCTGCGTCTGCACATCGAAGGTGTTGATGCTCTCCACGGCGTCGTCTTCATCGAAGGAGAAGACTATGCGGTGGGGCTGGTCGCTTGAGAAGGAGAAGACATCGAGGATGTAGCCTCGTGTAGCAAACTGACCGGGTTCATAGACATAGTCAGTACGCTGAAAACCAAGTTCGAGGAGCCTTGCCTCCATCTCCGTCAAGTCGTATCTCTCTCCGACCTTTACTACCAGCGTGTTTTCCGAAAGCTCGTTCTTCGACACCACCCTCTCAGCCAAAGCATCGGGATAGCTGACGACAATGAGCGATGTGTCGCCGGCAGAGATGCGTGACAGCACCTCCGTGCGGAGAATCTCATTTACGGGGTCTTTCTGGTTGTATTTTATTGCACGCTTATAAGATGATGGGAAGAAAAGCACCTTCTCATCACCGAGCATCTGTATAAGGTCATGGTAGAAATATCCTGCTTCGTCTTGGTCGTTCATCACGACAAGCATATTTGGGTGAGCAGCCCTGCCCATATAAGATGACGCAATAAGCATCGGAGCAGATGAACCACAGAGTCCATCCGCCTTTATCTGTTTTATCTTGCCATTTCGCAGGCACTTGTCAAACTGCTTGGCTGCATCGGCAGCAGCCAAGACCGAAAGAATTGTCTTAGTTTCCACAAATTATGTAGTAGGTGCGCAATAAGCACGGGCAAACATTTGCACAAACAAAAGCGCATTGGTGCTTGGTCGTGAAATCTTGTTTTTCAACTCATACAGTTTGTGGGTTTTGTTTTTCTCTTGAGTAGAATCGTGCATAGGCTAATCAATGTTAGTTTAAAAAGTGCTTCAACAATCTGCCTGTATCATTTTGCCGTCACTCATTTCTGCATCGGAATGCCCAAAATGAGTCTCAAAAAGTCACAAGACACTCTTGTTATGGAGCAACTACTTAATATAACGAATTTGTTTGCGATTTATTATGCAGAAATGACAAAGAGTTAAGAAGTTTTTTAGAATTAAGATGTAAGAGGTAGGTTAACTCCCCAAACTGAGAAAGTTGAATTATTAATTCTTAACTCATCAACTTCTTAATTATTTTCCCTAACTTTGCACACAAATTTATATAATATGATAGATACAAGCATTTTGCAGGGGAAAAAGGCGGCATTCTTCACACTCGGATGCAAGCTCAACTTCGCAGAGACAAGCAGCGTTGCACAAGAACTCTACCGATACGGAGTGAAGAAGGCAGGCAAGGATGAGACAGCAGACATCTGTGTGGTGAACACATGCAGCGTGACTGAGATGGCTGACCACAAATGCCGACAGGCAATACACAAACTCGTGAAACAGCATCCTGGGGCGTTTGTCGTGGTGACAGGCTGCTACGCACAGCTCAAGCCGCAGGAGATAATAGAGACTCCTGGAGTGGGTATCGTGCTGGGCACAGGCGAGAAAGACAAAATAGTGCCATCAATAATGGAACGCCTCACAAGCCATTCGCTCGACACAGCGCCAATATCGGCTGTGCCTCTCACAGGCAAGGCAGGCAATAACCTGTCGTTCTTCCCTTCATGCTCAAGAGGCGACCGCACACGCTATTTCCTCAAAGTGCAAGACGGATGCAACTATTTCTGCACCTACTGCACCATACCTATCGCAAGAGGCAGAAGCCGAAACGGAAGCATAGCGTCGCTCGTGGAGCAGGCTGAGAGGGTGGCTGAAGAGGGAGGCAAGGAGATTGTCATAACAGGCGTAAACATAGGCGACTTCGGACGATCTACAGGAGAGACGTTCTTCGACCTCATAAAAGCCCTCGACCGCGTGGAGGGCATCGAACGCTACCGCATATCAAGCATAGAACCAAATCTGCTCACCGACGAGATAATAGACTTCTGCGCGGAGTCGCGAGCCTTCATGCCACACTTCCACATACCATTGCAGAGCGGATGCGATGAAGTGCTCAAGCTCATGCACCGACACTACGACACGGCACTCTTCAGAAGCAAGATAGAGAGGATAAAATCTGTCATGCCCGACGCCTTCATAGGAGTGGATGTCATCGTTGGCACACGAGGAGAGACACCCGAGTATTTCCAGAAGGCTTACGACTTCATCGAAAGCCTCGACATAACACAGCTGCATGTCTTCTCCTACAGCGAGCGACCTGGCACAAAAGCGCTTGAGATACCATACATCGTGACACCACAGGTGAAGCACGAACGCAGCCAGCAGCTTCTGCAGCTGTCAGAGAAGAAGACGCACGCCTTCTACGAGAGATATATAGGCACATCACGGCCTGTGCTTCTTGAACATTCGGGAGCGCGCAAACCGTTCATGAATGGATTTACCGACAACTACATACGAGTGGAGCTGCCCAACAAGCCTGAACTCGACAACCAGATATTAGTAAAGACACTCGGAGACTTCAACAAGGAGGGAGATGCACTATGCGCAAATTAGCAATCGTCATTCTCAACTGGAACGGCAAGGATATGATGCTCAAATACCTGCCGTCAGTCATCGCCAACAGCGTGGGTGATGTGATTGTCGCCGACAACGCCTCAACAGACGGGTCGGTGGAGATGCTTGCCGAGCATTTCCACGAAGTGCCAACCATAGTGCTCGACAAGAACTATGGCTTTGCCGGAGGATACAACAAAGCCCTCGCCCAGCTCAACGACTACGAGTATTACCTGCTGCTGAATAGTGATGTGGAGATCTTGCAGAAAGAGTGGGACAAGCCATTGCTCGAGTACATGGATGCACATCCGCAATGCGCCGCATGCCAGCCAAAGCTTATGTCACTCAGAGCATTACAGGACATGTCAGCGCATAATGGAAAAGGCGATGACAAGGGAGAAGAGAGGGCAAGGGGAAAGAGCCAAGGCATCCCTTTTGAATATGCTGGTGCAGCGGGAGGCTTCATCGACCGCTACGGCTACCCTTTCTGCAGAGGAAGGATACTGTCAACGGTAGAGGACGACAACGGACAATACGACACCATAGCCCCTCTGCTATGGGCAACAGGTGCAGCAATACTCGTGAGAGCATCCGACTGGAAAGCATCCGGAGGACTCGACTCACGCTTCTTCGCACACATGGAGGAGATAGACCTCTGCTGGCGACTGCGACTTATGGGTAAGAGCATCGTATGCATACCCGACAGCACAGCCTATCACCTCGGAGGAGCCACTCTCAATCAAGGAAACCCTCATAAGACTTTCCTCAATTTTCGCAATAACCTCTTGATGCTGTACAAGAATCTGCCAGATGGCGAACTCGACAGCGTGATGCGCATCAGGCGAATGCTCGACTATGTAGCCGCCATGCAGTTTCTGCTCAAGGGCGACAAGGCGAATTTCGACGCTGTGATAAAAGCACGCAAGGAATTCGGAAGAATAAAGGAGGATTTCACACCTGACAGGAAGAGGATACAAAGCACAGCTGCCACACACAGCATAACGGAGAGAATGCCTATCTCAATCCTCTTTCAGTATTACATAAAAGGCATAAGAACCTTCAGCGAGATAGACAAGAGGAGGGGATTCAAAGAGGAGTTAAAGGGACGATAAAGAGAAGATAAAGGGGAGTTAAAGGGAAGTTAAAGGGGAGTTAAAGAGACGAATGTCTGTATATGGTGTCGCCACTTTTAATCCAAGCGAAGCGACAACTCCACTTTACCCCCCAAGAAAAACGAGCAAGTTGCAAAGCGAAAGTTGACAAAAGCATCAAACTAACAGCAACCGCCACTCCGCTCTGTACATTTTTTTTACAACAACTTGTACATAATTTTTACAACAGGCATCGAATCCGCATATTTCTATGCCTCGCATAAGCAATAATAACTACCTTTGCATCGCAATAAGATTTATAAAGGATATGGGTAAAAAGATTTGTTTGCTATTTGCCACAACACTTGCAGCTGGAATGGTGCATGCTGGCAGAGAATACAACAGCGCAAATGCCGATGACAAGGTTGACAGCCTTTCAGAGGTCGAGGTCATCGCCACACGCACAGCAAGAAGCAGAATCGACGAGGTGCAGATTGGCGTGGAGAAGCTCGACCTCAAAGAGATGCAGAAACTCCCCGCTCTATTCGGCGAACGCGACATCTTCCGCTCTCTGCAGTTTCTCCCCGGAGTGAAAAGCGATGGCGAGGGTTCATGCGGATTTGAAGTCAGAGGTGGCACGTCAGCACAGAACCTCGTACTGCTCGACAATGCTGCGGTGTATAACGCAGGGCATCTCGTGGGCATCTTCTCTGCTTTCAACGACCAGGCAATAGGCAATGCATCACTATACAAAGGACAGATTCCGGCAAAGTTCGGCGGAAGCACTTCGTCGGTGCTGAGCATGGCAACCCATGCAGGCAATATCGAAGAATGGCACGGCGGGGCAAGCATAGGATTGCTCATGTCGAAGATAAATGCTGAAGGACCTATCGTAAAAGACAAGGCAAGCGCACTCGTCACAGCAAGAAGGTCGTATCTCGATGTCTTCCTCAAACAGATGCCAGACTACAAGGACAACACGCTAAACTTCTTTGACGTGAACAGCAGGGTGGACTGGAAACCAAACACAAACAACAGGCTGTCTGTGTCGCTGTACCACGGCAAAGACAACATGGCGATGGAGAGCATGATGTATATGTACTGGAAGAACACCACCCTCACCGGAAGCTGGACAAACACCACGGCAAAGAATCTTGTGTCAAGAACATCAGCAACATACAGCCACTACGGAAGTCACTTAGGATACAGCTTCTCCAAACTGTCGTACGACATGAGAGGGCACATCACCAAAGGCTATCTGCGCGAAGATCTGACATGGACACCAGGAAAGAGACATAATGTGACAACAGGATTCGAGACAGGATACCAAGATGTGATGTCGGCAGAATGGACAGTAAACCGCATGTATGAAAAAGATGGCGACTACGGATGGAACGCACATATATGGCTCAACGACGACTGGAAGGCTGGCGACATGCTGGAAATGTCGGCAGGGCTCAGATGGGTGAACTATGGCAGAGGAAAGGATTTCAACATGAGGCTCAGCCAAGACACTTACAACAAACTCGAACCACGACTCAGCATAAAGTTCACACCTGCTGACGGACACAGCATAAAGTTTGGATACTGCCGTGCATCACAAGAGATTCATGCAATAAGGAATAACGACACATCAAGTCCTTTCGACCGCTTCACAATCAGCAAAGGCACCATCAAGCCAGAGGTGTCCGACCAGATGAGCCTCGGATATTTCGGCATGACAAGAAATGAGGAGTACGACTTCAGCATAGAAGGCTATTACAAGCGGACGAAAAACATCTATGACTACAAAGACGGATGCAGCTTCTACACCGACATCAATCTCGAAGACCTCGTCCTCGGAGGAAAAAGCCGAGCCTACGGATTGGAGTTTTGTGCGCATAAGAACAACAGCAAGATTCGCGGATGGGCGTCCTACACACTATCATGGACACAAAACAAGATTGACGGCATCAACAACGGCAACTGGTATTGGGCGAATCATGACCGCCGCCACGACATCAACATCGTCGGAATGTATCAGCTGAATAAAAACTGGGATTTATCCGCCACATTCATCTTCAACACAGGCATGGCACTTACTGCACCCTGCGCTAAATATCAGCTCAACGGAGAGACATGCTACTACTTCTCCGAACGCAATGCCTACCGTGCGCCAAATGTTCACCACCTCGACATAAGCGCCACAAACACGAAGAAGCTGGGCAGGTTTGAACGCCAATGGTCATTCGGCATATACAACATCTATAATCACCAGAATCCTTACGCCATTTGGTTTGAAGAGGACACGAAGTCGTCGTCAGGCACGAAGTGCAGACAGTCATCAATCTTTGGACTCATTCCTTTCGTGTCCCTGTCATACAGCTTATGACAATGAGCATCTTCACTAAAACGGTTCACAATTATGAATAAGATATATTTATCACTTTTAGCTGCTATATGCATTTTCACCTCATGCAGGAAAGACCTTGACTTTGAGTACAGAAGCATAGAGCCCATCTATGTAATAGAGTCAAGCATCACCAACGAAGGAGCAATGGCTACCATCACTCAGACAATGGACATGATGTCGAGCGACGACCCTGAGGGCGTGAAAGGCGCGAATGTGACCATCACAGCCGACGACGGCACTATATACAAACTTACAGACAACGGTGACGGCACCTACACATCAGACGAGGCAAAAGGCATCGGAGGGCACACTTATGTGATGACAGCAAACATAGGAGGTCTCACCACCAGCTCGTCATCCGTAATGCAGGATAAACTGAAGCTTGACTCAGCGTATTTCGCAAAAATAAAGATGATGGGGGCAGAAATGTTTATGTTTATGGCAGACATCATCACCGACCGCTCAGACAACAACTACTACCATCTCATCATGCAGCGCAATGGGGAGTACTACGGATGGTCGGCCACCGACAATCATGGCTCGCCAAAAATATGCGAACTTGGCATCGGATGCTATTACAGCAAAAATGAAGATCACGAAGAGGACATAATACATGACGGCGACACCATAACAGCAGAGATAAGACGCATAAACAAGAAAACCTACGACTATCTCGAGACTGCCTTCCTCGGCGTAAGAAACGGCTACAACCCTACCCCCAACTTCACAAATGGTGTCCTCGGATATTTCTCCGCTCATTATGTCAAACATGTACCTACAATAATCTACAACGAGAAAAGCGTGAAGGAACTGAGGGAAAAGTAATTAAGAATTAAGAGTTGACAGTCTGAATGGATGCCTGTCAACTCTTAATTTGCTTAACTCTCAATTCCTCTGCCTTACTGCTTCAAAAAGCAAGATGGCAGCGCTAACTGACACATTCAGGGAGTCGAGCTTGCCGAGCATAGGAATGCGTATATGAGCATCTGCCGCCTTTCGCCACGCATCGGTGAGGCCTGTCGCCTCGGTGCCCATAACAATAGCTGTGCCGCATTTCATGTCGGTGTCGTAATACAGCTCCGAGTCTTGAAGCTGAGCCGTCAGTATGCGTATATCTTTAGATTTCAGAAAGGCGATGCACTCCTCCGAACTGCACGCCACACATGGCACAGAGAAGATTGCGCCTATAGAACTGCGGATGAGATTGGGATTGTAAAGATCTGTCAATGGGTCGCACACAATAACTGCGTCGGCAGCTGCTGCATCCGCGCTTCTAAGTATAGCACCTAAATTGCCAGGCTTCTCCACACTCTCAAGCACCACAATGAGCGGATTCTCCTTAAGAGCAAGACTGCTGAGCGCAGGCTTCTTGACCTTCACCTCTGCCACCACGCCTTCTGTGCCACCACGATAGGCTATCTTGTTGTAAACATCCACCGTAACCTCAAAGTTGCGCACCTCTGGCAGGAGCGACATAACAACACCTTCTGTGTCATAGCCTTCAAGGATGGAAGGGCAAAAGAATATTGTGTCTATTTCAAAACCGGCATTGATACAATGCTGCAATTCACGCTGACCTTCAACAATGAAAAGCCCCTCTTTTCGCCTCTCAGATGACTTCTGCTGAAGAGAGAGTATCTTCTTTATCTTAGGATTCTGCGCACTTGATATAAGATTGTCAACCATAAATGACAAATTTTTTAAAACTTTATTCAACTTGCAACTTGCTCGTTGGGGGAGTAAAAGTGAAGTTAAAGAGGAGTTATCGCTTCGCTCGGAGTTAAAGTGACGACACCATATACAGACATTCGTCACTTAAACTACAATTTAACTCCACAACAAGTGGATTGAAACCTGCTTCACTTATTTATCAGCACCTTGAACTTATCAAGAGTAGAGAGAAAGTCCTTAAACTTCTTGTCGCTAAGGTTTTTCGAGCCGCTCTGCTTCCATCCATCGGCAATCTCCTCTGCTTTGGCGAGATACGCCGCATCTTTAGTGGCGATATACATATAAAGATTCAGCGACGCCTTCGACAGTTCGGTACGAAGCACATTGAGCAGCTCCCTGCATTTCTCCATATAAGATTCCACATCTCCGCTATTGGCAAGAGCTGTATGCGTGAGAAGCATATACGCGTAATACTTCACCTTGGCATTGTCGCTGTCAAGCTGCAGATTGGAGTACCTTCGTATGAAAGCGACACACGAAGCAATGTCATCGGTAGTCATTCCGCTGTCGGAATAGAGATGCTCTATCGTTGTGAGAATGCGAGCATTATAAGCATTGAACTTCTTATATATATGGAATGAATGCTTTGAGAAACTTATCACCTCAAGGTTATCTACAGGTATGGTCAGAGTATCGTAATAGATATTATCAGAAAGCTTAATCACCACCCTGCCTCCTTGCTTGCCCTGCGAAGTGATGAGTGTACCCTGAAATCCCTCAAACGGACCAGAAACCACCTTCACTTGATCGCCCTCCACAAGACCTGTATGCAAGCTGATAGTATTGATGCCTGCCTGTATGTGGAGGTCGATGACTTTGCGAAACTGGCTCATCTCAAATGCTGGTATCGTCTGATAACGCTGACACGCACGAGGGACGGAATAGCTTGCCACAGACTTATTTTCCTGCTCTGCCTTATACACTTCGGGGCGCACAATAGGATACATCCAGTTCATGAAGATGTCTAAAGTCCTAAGATAGTCCATCGAAGCATACACAAGCACATAGCCGGCAAGAAATGGCACTTTCACCTCAACAGTCTTTGGCGCCGTCTTATGCTTCACAACCGTCATAAACGACTTTGAACGGTCGTGAGCCATCACCTCTTTGCGATAAGAACGCTCATACGAACGCTCTGTCTTCACGGTGTACTCCGGTATGAAGTAATCCACTGGCTCGCCTCTCTCCTGGCGCATCTTGAGTTCTTCAGCTATCTTCAGCTCTCTCGAATGCACCTTGAGGAGATACCAGTATTGTGTCGAGTCAATCTGCCTCTGAGTTATTGTCTCCTCTTTTGTTGTTGGCATATTCATCAGTCGCGGCGGAAAATATCACGTGTGTAAACCTTGCTCTGCACATCATCAAGACAAGCATCATAGCGGTTGGCAATAATTGCCTGCGCCTGTGCCTTGAACTCATCCAGGTCATTCACAACTTTTGAGCCAAAGAATGTCGTGCCGTTCTCCAGCGTTGGCTCGTAGATGATGACTGTGGCGCCCTTTGCCTTGATGCGCTTCATAATGCCCTGGATGGACGACTGACGGAAATTGTCGGAATTGGATTTCATAGTGAGGCGGAAGACGCCAATCACAACATCTTTCTCTGCATCCTGATTCCATCTTATGCGGTTGGTGTAGCTGTAGTAGCCTGCCATCTGAAGCACACGGTCGGCAATGAAGTCCTTGCGTGTGCGATTTGACTCAACAATAGCAGACATCATATTCTGAGGCACATCCTGGTAGTTGGCGAGAAGCTGTTTTGTATCCTTTGGCAGACAGTAGCCTCCATAGCCGAAGGAAGGGTTATTGTAATGCGAGCCAATGCGAGGGTCAAGGCCCACACCTTGGATGATTGCCTGAGAGTCAAGCCCTTTCACCTCTGCGTATGTGTCGAGCTCATTGAAATATGACACACGAAGAGCAAGATAGGTGTTTGCAAACAGCTTCACGGCTTCTGCCTCAGTCAAGCCCATCTGCAACACTTCGATATCCTCCTTCAATGCCCCTTCCTGAAGGAGAGCGGCAAAGGTAGAAGCTGCCTCTCGCATCTCATCAGCATACTTCACCTCTATGCGCTTAGGCGAACCGACAATGATGCGCGATGGATAGAGGTTGTCATACAACGCCTTTGACTCGCGAAGGAACTCCGGCGAGAAAAGAAGCTTCATAGTATAGCCGTATTTATTGTAGAGGTTTTCTGTGTAGCCAACAGGTATTGTTGACTTAATGACCATCACAGCATCTGGGTTGACCTCCAAGACAAGGTCGATGACCTCCTCCACATGAGAGGTGTCGAAATAGTTCTTCACAGGGTCGTAGTTGGTAGGTGCTGCTATCACAACAAAATCCGCATCCTTATATGCCTCCCTGCCATCTAATGTAGCCCTGAGGTTCAGTTCCTTCTCTGCAAGGTATTTCTCTATGTATTCATCTTGAATAGGCGACTTTCTGTTATTAATCAAATCCACCTTTTCTGGCACAACATCTACAGCAACCACTTCATGGTGCTGAGCAAGAAGTGTGGCGATTGAAAGACCAACATAGCCTGTTCCTGCCACAGCAATTTTGATGTCATTAAATTCCTTCATATTATTTATATCGTTTTTATTTAATTATCTGTATTTAAGTAATGTGTAGACAAAAACATAAACACCATCCGGCAATAGCAGGCGTTAATGAGACTGCTGTTTATCTCTCGTATATAGCTTCGCTCGGAGTAAAAGTAACGACACCATATACAGCCATTCGTCCCTTTAACTTCCCTTTAACTCCACATTAACTCCTCTTTAACTCCACAATATGTATCACTTAATTAAAATACATTTCTCACGACACCCCACACAAGCATCAATGCCACGAAAATGAATATTGTGCGGTTTTGCCTTACAAATCGCCCTATCTTGCTATGCCTGAAACTCCAGGAGAACTGGCACAGAAGCAAAGCAGCCAAGTAGGGGTAAATGAGCATCAAACCAGCATTCATCCGCCATGCACCAGCAATGTCGAGATGCATAAGCGAGTGCAGCTGCCTCTGCGCCCCACACAAAGGGCATTGCCACCCAGTGAGAAAATACAGCGGACATTTGAGAAACCATGCTTCGCTGTATGGATTGCCAATCATGACTGCAAGCGCAAATACTACTATCAAAACAATCAAGAAGAGCGCAGGGGCTATGCGATGAGAATGGCGCGCATTATCGGTTGACTCCGAGTTTCTTTGTCTCATTACAGCTGAACTTCACTATTTGACCGCCGCAAGCTGCACGGAACTCACCCTTCTCTATTATCCATTCATTGTCGATGCCAACAAAAGCGAGATCTGTGGCTGGAATGGTGAATGACACGGTCTTTGTTTCGCCAGCAGCAAGTTCTACCTTGTCGAACGCACGCAGACGCTTATTGTCGGGTGTGACGCTCGCCACAAGGTCGCTAACATACAGAAGCACAGCCTCCTTGCCTGCTCTTTCACCAGTATTTGTCACATCAACGGTGAATGTCAGTTTATCATCTGCAGCGAAAGATGTCTTGTCAACAGTCATGTTGCTGTATTTGAATGTAGTGTAGCTCATTCCATAGCCAAATGGATAGAGTTCATCAACAGCAGCCTCATAGTTGTAGTTGCCCTCCATTGTCTCGCGCACCTGGCAAGGCTTGTAATCGTAGGTAGCAAACGAGCCATGATGCTTTGGATATGTGTATGGCATCTTTCCGGAGAAGTTGGCATCGCCAGCAAGGAGATTGGCAAGAGCGTCGCCGCCATAGTTGCTTGGCAGGAATGTGTGGACAACAGCCTTTGCCACAGGTTCGATGTCAGTAATGAGACGCGCGCGGCCCTCATTAAGCACAAGCACTATCGGCTTTCTGAACACCGTAAGTCGCTTCATCATCTGCATCTGTCCTTTGCTGAGCTCCAAATTATTGATGTTGCCCGGTGTCTCGCAGTATGAGTTTTCGCCTAAGAAGGCAATTATTACATCACAGTCTTTAACCTGCTGCGGAAGGGCATTTGCCTTCTCGCTGTCCATGTATTCATCCTGCCAGTCTCTTCCTTTGTATGTGAGCATGCTGTTATACACAACATTCTCCTTTCCAAACTTTTCGGCTAATGCCTGGTAGAATGTATGGTATTTGCCTATCGCACGGCACACGCTGTCAGCCATGTTGCCCTGCCAAGAGTATGACCAGCCGCCATTCTGAGCAGAGAAGTTGTCGGCATTAGGACCTATGCAGAGAATCTTTGTGCCCTGCTTGAGCGGGAGGATGTTGTCGTCATTCTTAAGCAGCACCATTGTCTCCTCCGCCATCTTTGTCGCCTCAGCAGCAAACTCCTCGCTGCCGAACTTTGAATACTGCTTTGCAAGCTTCTTTGTGTCAATATCCCACGTTTTCTTATCGAAAAGACCAACACGGTATTTCAGTCTGAGGATGCGGCGCACAGCGTCATCGATGCGCGACATAGGCACTCTGCCTTCATTGACCAGTTCTTTGAGCTTGTCGCAGAAAGTCATGTCGTATGGGTCCATTGCCATATCTATTCCTGCATTTATGGCAATCTCTATAGCCTCTTTCTTGTCGGCAGCTATGTGGTCACGCTTGTAGAGGTTGTCGATGTCTGCCCAATCGGTAACCACCATTCCATCCCAATTGAGACCTTCCTTAAACCACTCTGTGATGAGTTTCTTGTTGGCATGAGTCGGAATGCCATTGATGACAGCAGAGTTCACCATAATGGTAAGAGCGCCCGCCTCTGCACAACGCTTGAAAGGCTCGAAATAACGCTCACGAAGTTCGCGCTCAGGGATGTAGGCAGGAGTGCGGTCCTTGCCAGAAGCAGGTACGCCGTATGCCATATAATGCTTGAGCGACACCGCCACATGCTGATTGTCAATATGGTTAGGGTCATCGCCCTGATAGCCTTTGGTGAAAGCCACACCCATCTCTGCATTCACATAGCTGTCCTCGCCGAAGCTCTCCCAAACACGACTCCACAGCGGCATACGACCAAGGTCCATGACAGGATTGTACACCCAAGGGATAAGGCATGCTCTTGATTCGTAAGCGGTGATTTCTCCTACACGGCGAGGAATTTCGCGGTTAAACGATGCTGCCATATTTATCTCCTGAGGGAAGAGAGTGCCTCCCCATGTGTATGTTGTGCCATGATTCTGGTCAACACCTATAATCTGCGGAATGCCATTGCACTCGTCCATCGAGCGTTGATTCATCTTGCGAACAGCTCCTGCCCACACCTCTGGTCGCTGAGCGAGAGATAATGGCACATTGAGTATGGAGCCTGTCTTATACTGTCCGAACGCCCTGTTGAGCGCATCTTCAGAGAGTGTGAAATTGTCGCGATGACTCCAGTCTGTTATCACATCTACTGTGAGTTCAAGCATCTGACCCACCTTCTCGTCAAGCGACATTTGCGCAAGCTTCGCCTCAACCATCTGCTCTATGGCAGGGTCTTGAGGTATTGCTGGTTTCACCTGAGCATTCATCATGCATGGCATAACCATAAGGCACATTGCATATATGAGCTTCTTCTTCATAATCATATCTATTTTTAGATTACTGCTATAATTTTCTCTCCCTGTTTTCTGCAGGGCATTCTTTCTACTTGCAAATGTAGCATTTTTATTTCATATCCAAAACTCCAACTTGTCAAAATTTGTCTTGCAAAAACTAATATGATGATTTATATGTTTTTTTTACTATTGTTGCAAAATACAGATACCTTTACTTTTTAAAGGGAAGTTAAAGGGGAGTTATAGGGAAGTTATAGGGGAGTTATAGGGAAGCTAAAGGGAAAGTAGAATACTAAGTAATAGTTACAGACAGAAATAAAACAGGAAAAACAAAATGGCTGTCAGAACAAAGTCCAACAGCCATCTACTTTTCCTATTATTAAAAAGAGAGTGAGGCTCACTCCACAACAATTCGCTCTATCACAACACCAGGGTTGAGAGGCTTTATTGTCAGATTGTGAGTTTTCTTTGAAACATCAAGACTTACAGGGATGCTCTGCTTGTTGACACGAGTAATCTCCCATTGGTAATTCTGGTCATGATAGCCGTCACGAATGTATTTGCTCGCTTCATTGATGTTGATAACCTTTTCGTTGGCTCCGTCAACAGATACTGCCACCTGCTGACCTCTTCCGCTATTGAATGGGAAGGTAGGGGCGAAATATATTGATATTGTGGCAGCTGTAGTGTCTGAGTCAGCAGCAAACTGGTAAGTGATAGATGCGTTGTCGGTAACCTCTGTGTATGGCATAAGAGCCACAGCGCCTTTATAGATACCATAATCTGGAATGTACTTCCAGCTTGCCTTAGACGCATCTGTCTTTGTGATGTAAGCGTCTGCCTCAATAACTTTAGCCTTTGATGGCACTATCACAAGTTCGGCTCTCTCCTCTGAAGGCTCTGTTATGCGTGTCACCTGAGGGCAGATATTGCGTGGAGGGTTATTCCAAGAACGGTAACCTATATGAATCTCATCCATCATGTGGTTCCACTTGCCGCCTGCTGTCTTGTGATTATATTCATCACACAACTCAGCATCACGGCTGAAGCAGTATTCCACCTTGTCTGCCCACTCATTTGCCTGAGCATCTTTCTTGTCGGCGAAATAGCGATTCATAGCCACAGCGTAATACATATTATACATATTCGCCATTGCTCTTACAGGGAAGTAAATGAGTTCGTTATACACATCACGGTATTCCACAGGCAAGACTTCGCGCAGCACGGTGGCGTCTCTCTCGAGCTTGTCATACTCCTCTACCCTCTCCTTCCATTCGCCATTGGCAAGGTTGAAGGTGCGCGCATCAAGAAGTTCGGCTGTGCGGCGATGAACATACTTGCCATGAAGGTTGAGTATGCGTGCGCACTCTTTGTAGCATTTTTCTCCAAACTGCTGACGACAGAAACGCTCGGTGTATTCGTACAGGTTGTTGTAGTCGAAATTGTCAGGATTCCATGCCATCTTAAACCAGAAGTCGATAGGGAATTCCATTGGCTTGAGGTCGCCCACATTAAGAATCCAGAGTTTATCTACGCCATAATCGTATGTAAGCTGAAGCTGCTCCCACATGCGCGGAATCTGACTCACATTTATCCATTTAGTATTTCTTGGACCTCCCACATAATCGACATGATAGTACATGCCATATCCTCCTGGATGACGTGTGGCGAAAGAACCTTCTGCTTTAGGGTCAACACACTTGCCATCTTTCTGCAATTCAGGAAGAATACGCACATTACCCCAGTTGTCGTCGCAGAGCAGAAGAATGACATCGTCAGGCACCTTCATGCCTTTCTCATAATACTCCTGCACCTCTTTGTAGAGAGCCCAAACCTGTGGAGTGGCAGCTGCTGGCTTGCCTGTAGCCTCTTCGATGAGCGCACGCTGACTATTGACAATCCTTTCAAGAAGAGCCACATCAGCATGATCGCCCATTGGCTCGTCGCCATTGCCTCTCATACCGATAGTTACGACATCCTCTGTGTCTTTCATTCGTTCTACTCCACCTCGCCAGAAGTTGTCGAGCACTTCGCGGTTGGTGTCATAGTTCCAAGCTCCGTGACTCTTGTCACGCGTCCACTCCTTATGAGCGCGCGCCATTGGCTCGTGGTGACTGGTGCCCATCATGACACCCATGTCATCAGCTGTCTGCATATTGATGTCGTCATCAGCATAGAACGCCTCATTCCACATGGCTGGCCACATATAGTTACCTCGCAGACGCAAGACAAGTTCAAACACACGAGCATAAAATTCATGGTTGAACTTTTCGCCATAGGTGGCATGCACCCATCCTGTCAAGGCAGGAGCCTCATCGTTGAGGAAGATGCCGCGATACTTCACAGCAGGCTCGCCGTCAGTATATACACCTTTCTTAATATAAAGCTGCGAATGCTTCTCTACTGGCACATCTGCCCAGTCATACCAAGGGCTAACACCTATCTGCTCGCTGAGCTCATAGATGCCATAGATTGTGCCGCGCTTGTCGGAACCTGCTATGACAAGTTTGCCATCAACCACAGTAATAATAAATTTCTCGTTTTTGCCCTTGAGAGCTGATGCGTCGATAAGCTTCTTCTTGGCAAGCTTGTCAATCATCTGACTCTTGCCAAGCGTACCAACAACTATTGGATAGTTGCATCTGCCTGTAACTTTCTCGAGGTCTTTCTTGAGATTTGAGATAGCAATCTCCACACCTTTCCAATCTTTCTTGTCATACTGGATGTCTCCTGTCTGCTGAGTGAGACACACAGCATCTGCCTGTCCCTGGAAATAGACAAACTTATCTGCTGCATCAATCTTCTGCGTTGAGAAGAGAGCAAACATTGATAATGCTAATGTGATTTTTTTCACGGTTGAGTTTTTATCGAGGTTAAAACATCGTTATCGTTGCAAAGATAACAATAAAAGCAGGAAACAGATATTTTCTCATATTACATATCTGTTTCCTGCCGTTTCATGTATTGCTTTTCAAATGAAAAAGACACTATGGAAAATGTACAAGCTTAATCATAGGTCATTTCATCTTCTTCAGCATGCTTTCGTATGTCAAGCCTTCAAAGCTCTCAAGCACACAATGGCACTTGTCACGTATGGCATCCGCAGGGTTGCAGGTGGCAAGACCAAAAGTGAATATTCCTGACGCCATACCTGCTTCAAGTCCGTTGAATGCATCTTCGAACACCACACACTCGTCAAGCTCGGCACCCATAACACGCGCTCCAAGCAGATAACAGTCGGGAGCAGGTTTTGATGCAGAGAAGTCTTCGGATGTGAGCACTCTGTCGAACAGACTGTTGAAGTCCGGAATCTGCTTCATCACACTACGCATCTTCACCATATTTGAACTTGTCACGATAAGACAGCGCACTCCATGTGTCTTCAAATCTTTGATGAAGTCGAGAGCGCCAGGAAAGAATTCATACTTCATCTGCTCTTCCCATTTGTCAAGCAGCACAGTAATCTCTTTCTGCACCTCCTCGTCAGGGAAGTAGTTGTCGTAAATGCGTGTGAGGGTCGACCCCTTTATCACCTGTTCGAGATTTGGCACATCTGGGCGATATTTCCTGCCCATAGAGCCCCAAAAGACAGAATACTGATCTTCAGTATCTATTAATGTGCCGTCAAGGTCGAACAACGCCACGGTTACAGGGCGTCGGCAAGGGTTGACAATATTGCCTTTCACAGAATCTATAGCAAATGGATTTATAGTCTTCTCATCCAAGTCTTCTGTATCGCCTTTTTTTGTCCAATATGATGCCATTTTATTTATATCGAGTTTTTATTCTATTGATTTCTTACCTGAATCCAGGCTATTTCAGTATCACTTTTTGATTTATTCGCTTACCGACCATCTGCCATGTTTCTGGATCATAAAGATCCATGTCGTTTGAACCAGAGGTTATGAATCCACCAATATAGTGCTTGCCGTTGCTGTCGGCGTCAAAGATGCCGCAGTATTTTATTGGCACAAGCACTTCGCCATTGTTGTCAACAACACCCCACTTCACATTATCGCCCTTCACCGTCCAGTATTTCTCAAAACTGCGAATCTCCGGGTAAGCAAACATAAGCTTTCCGTCATGGTCGAGAGCCTGGAATTCCTTGCCTGTATTGACAATAGGATGACCTAAGTCGAGCCACATCTCATTATCATTGAATGCGATAAGCTCTGTGCCATCGTAACGGAAAAGCCCTCGTTGCTGACTGTCATTCTCTAGGATGATGAGTTCGCTGTCGGCATCCCACGCATACACTTGATATTGCTCCGGAAAGATAGGAGTGTCAATGACATTCATCACACCCCAGGAGTATTCGAGAGCATTGCCATCACTCACCATCACTATGCCCTTACCCATTGATGTGGCATGCCTCCATGTCTTGCCGCCAACAGAATAGCGAATAAGGTCGTTAAGCAGTTCCTTGGGGTTGTCTTTCATCTTGGGCCTGTCAGCTATATCTGCCACCTTGCCCATCATTTCAGACATCTGCTTCATCTCCTTTGCTAATTCCTTTTTAAGCTCTTTACGGCGATTCTCGATTTCTGCTTTCTGCTTTTTATATTCATCACGGCTCATATAGCCTTTCGCAAAATCCTTGTCAAGATAGGCGATAAGTTCGTCATAGTACTTATCTGCCTCGTCTGCAGGACTTTTGCCGTTGGCATATTCCTGAGCTTTTCTTGCTGACTGACTTAACTGCTCATTATTTGCGCTCTCAACACAGGCGTTAAGCCTATTCAACAAGCCTGCGCCTCTCTCACTGGCAACAAAATCTTTAGTCAACACCAACATCTGCTTTGTGTCCTTGCCTGTGATGAGTTGCGTCAACGCCGTGACATCGACAATCTCCATCTCTTGTGCATTCAGCATTGAGAATGAAAGAAAGAGAGAGAGAACGATGCCAGCGAACTTTAGCATTCTCTGATACTCATTATTTATATTATATCTCATAAAAGATTTTTCACTTACATTATACAAGTTCAGCAAGCTGTTGATATTGATTGCTCAAGAAACTTTAGGAAGTTTTTAATTCAACTTTCGCTTTTGCAAGTTGCTCGTTTTGGGAAGTTAAAGTGGAGTTAAAGAGGAGTTATCGCTTCGCTCGGAGTTAAAGGGACGTT
>JAKSLL010000047.1 GCA_024401215.1 Bacteroidaceae bacterium | reverse complement strand
TGCCTTGGATGAGTGGCTTAGTCACCGGTCTGCAAAACCGTTTACACCCGTTCGAATCGGGTAGGCACCTCATCATTAAGAAGAAAGCAGTTGAGATATTCAGCTGCTTTTTTTGTTTACTCAACCTATGAATCCTCTTATGAATAATATACTGACAAAAGTTGACAATTACATAACCAGACTCAGCCTCTTACGCAAGGGAGCAACGGTCATTGCAGGAATAAGCGGCGGCCCCGACTCTGTATGCCTCGCTCTGATACTTGCCAAGCTCGGTTATGATGTCATTGCCGTGCATTGCAATTTCCACCTAAGAGGAGAAGAGAGCATGAGAGACGAGAGATTCGTCGAAAATCTTTGCAAAGAAAGAAACATCAAGCTGCAAAAAGCAGACTTCGACACCATAGGCTATGCAAAAGAGAAGAAGATAAGCATCGAAATGGCTGCAAGAGAACTCAGATATGAGAGATTCAGACATTTCAAAGACACGCTAAAGGCAGAAGCAATAGCTGTTGGCCATCACAGGGATGACAACACAGAGACATTCTTCTTAAACGCAATACGAGGCACAGGAATCAAGGGGTTATGCGCTATACAGCCAAGAAACGAGGATATTGTCCGCCCCCTACTCTGCCTGTCACGAGACGAAGTCATAAGATTTCTCGCAGAAGAAAAACAGGGATTTGTCACCGACAGGACAAATCTTGAAGACGAATATTCAAGAAACAAGATAAGGCTCAATGTCATGCCCGTTCTCACAAAAATCAACGAGGGCGCAGCGTCAAACTTAGAAACGACGATAGAAAATCTGAATGAAGTTGCCAAGATATACCAGAAAGCAATAAAAGACTCTATCGACAGCTGCTGCACCACAAGCGAGGATGGCGAGATAAGGATAAACAAAGAAAAGCTGAACGCACAGGCATCACCCATCTCTGTGCTTCACGAAGTGCTCTCTCCATTAGGATTCAACAGGGAGCAGCTGAAAGGCATACTCCACTCCTACGACTCAACAGGCAAGATATTCCAAGCAAACGGAAGAAGGGCGCTTGTTGACAGAGAGGAAATAATAATAGAGGGAGAAAACTCGAATGTTGAGATTATCCAAACCATAATGCCAGCAAAAGACATTGAGATAAAGAAAGACAACAGTCATGCCTACATAGATTACGACAAGATAAAATCCACTTTATCCATTCGCAAGGCAGAGGAAGGAGACACATTTGCACCCTTTGGGATGAAAGGCAGAAGAAAACTCGTAAGCGACTTCCTCACAGACAAGAAACTCACACGTTTTGAAAAAGAGAAGCAGCTGCTCGTCTGCGACGGAGAAGAAATAGTGTGGGTAGTGGGCAGACGCAGTTCAGAGCTGTACCGTATAGACAACAACACTACTTCTGTCGTTGTGCTGAGCATTATTGCAAAATCCAAAAAGTAAAAATTAACATTTAACATTTAACATTCATATCACGCTGAATGCTAAAGATATACAGAAAACATACAATTTTATACTTTTAACAAATCAACAAATAGAAGAAGAAATCCCCCTCTAACTCACCCTAAACAGGAAGTTAGAGGGGAATTTGTATTATTATAGCGTTACCCAGCAAAGCAATGCAGCGTTACCTCGCAAAGCAAGGTAGCGTTACCCCGCAAAGCAAGGTTGCTTTACTCAGCAAAACATTTATACATGTTATCCCATGACAACTTCTACGACGTGCTTGCCTGGTGCAGACTTCACGATATTGCCTTCGATAGCCTTGCCATCAACGAGGATGCTCTTGACACCCTTCTGAACGCCAGAAGGATTCTTCACCGTGATGTCGTACTCCACGCCACGAAGGACACGCTTAACGCTGTACTCCTTAATGTCGATTGGAAGACAAGGGTCAACCATAATGCCATCGTATGTTGGCTTCACACCGAGGAGATACTGGCTTACGGTGAGCCACATCCATGCAGCAGTACCTGTGAGCCATGAGTTTTTACCCTCGCCTGGCTTTGCAGCATCCTTACCTGCCACCATCTGACAGTTCACGTATGGTTCAACCTTGTGGAGAGCCTGATCCTTGAGATACATTGGAGAAATCTTGCGGAAAAGCTCCCAAGCATCATTACCACGTCCGGCTACTGTCTCGCCGATGATTACCCAAGGATTGTTGTGGCAGAAGATGCCGGCATTCTCTTTGTAACCTGCTGGATATGAAGATATCTCACCCATCTCAACGTGATATGTTGTATAAGCAGGATTGTTAAGCACCATACCGTGTTCGCAGTCGAGATACTTCTTGCAAGAGTCGATAGCCTTGTCAACCATGCCCTCTTCAAGACCGATACCAGCCATTGTGCAGAAGCCCTGAGACTCGATGAAAATCTTGCCCTCCTCACATTCGTTAGAGCCAATCTTGTTGCCATAGAAGTCGTATGCGCGGAGATACCATTCGCCATCCCATCCATGCTTCTTCACAGCCTCTACCATAGAGTCGATGCACTTCTGAGCGCGAGCTGCTTCGTCTGCCTTGCCTATCTGCTTGCAGAGTTCGACGTAATCCTTACCTGTCACCACGAAGAGACCAGCAATCATAAGCGACTCAGCCTTTGAACCTACTGAGTTGTTCTCTGTTGTCTGGAATGACTCATTAGGGTCCCAAGAGAAGCAGTTGAGGTTAAGGCAGTCGTTCCAGTCAGCACGACCGATGAGTGGAAGCATGTGAGGGCCGAGATTTTCAACAACATGGTTGAAAGAGATGCGCAGATGTTCAAAGAGAGACACCTCGCTGCCCACCTTATTGTCGAATGGCACAGGCTCGTCAAGGATAGAGAAGTCGCCTGTCTCCTTGATGTATGCGACAGTACCGAAGATAAGCCAGCATGGGTCATCGTTGAAACCGCCGCCAATATCGTTATTGCCATGCTTTGTAAGTGGCTGATACTGATGGTAGCAACCACCGTCAGGGAACTGTGTGGAAGCAATATCGATGATACGTTCGCGAGCGCGTGAAGGAATCTGATGCACAAAACCCACAAGGTCCTGATTTGAGTCGCGGAAGCCCATACCACGACCTACACCGCTCTCGAAGAATGATGCCGAACGAGAGAAGTTGAAAGTAATCATACATTGATACTGGCTCCAGATGTTGACCATACGGTTGAGACGCTCATCGTCGCTCTTGACAACATACTTGTCGAGCAAGGCATCCCACATCTGAGCAAGCTCAGCAAAGGCAGCATCAACAGCCTCTACTGTAGAGAATTTCTCGATGCAGGCACGAGCCTTTGCCTTATTCACGAATGTGACATCAGAAGCCTGTGAAGTGACGAGTTCGCCGCTCTGCTTGCGGGCAATATCCTCCTTGCAGAATTTCTCCTCCTGCGCATTCTCAACATAGCCGAGAAGGAAGATGTAATCCTTGCTTTCGCCTGGCTGAAGCTCCACCTCAACATAGTGAGAAGCAACAGGTGACCATCCGTGAGCAAGGGAGTTGCTTGGCTTGCCAGCCATCACACATTGAGGGTCAGCAAATTCGTTGTAAAGACCGATGAATGACTCACGGTCAGTATCATATCCGTCTGCCTTAGCATTGGCAAGAGCATAATATGCATAGTGGTCACGACGCTCCTTATACTCTGTCTTGTGATAGATGACAGTCTTATTGTCTGCTGTGTCAATCTCCACCTCGCCTGTTGACCAGTTACGCTGGAAATTCTCCATATCTGTGGCAGCATTCCAGAGACACCATTCAGCGAATGAGAAGAGCTTAATCTTCTTCACCTCGCCAGTAGTGTTCTTGAGAGTGACCTTCTGAATTTCCGCCCAAGTCTTGAGAGGCACAAAGAAGAGTACAGAAGCCTCGATGCCATTCTTTGAACCTGTGATGCGAGTGTAGTTCATGCCATGGCGGCACTCGTAAGAGTCGAGCGGAGTCTTGCATGGCTTCCATCCAGGATTCCATACCGTGCCATTGTCGTTGATATAGAAATAGCGACCGCCATTGTCCATAGGCACACCATTGTAGCGATAACGAGTGATGCGACGGAACTTCGCATCTTTGTAGAAATCATAACCGCCGGCTGTATTTGATATCAAGCCGAAGAAATCCTCATTGCCGAGGTAGTTAATCCAAGGGAACGGAGTCGCTGGATCGGTGATGACAAACTCACGGTTGAGGTCATCAAAATGTCCAAATTCTTTTGCCATTATATTAATTTTGTTTTGTAATTATTCTTATTAAACATTCCCATCCCTTTTTATTATTTTTATCATGATAACAGATAAAACAATCGCCTTATAAGATTTTAAAAGGGTTGGAAACTTGAGTTATTCTTATTAATTTATTTAGGTTTCACAAACGAGGCGATAACTCCGCCTTAACCTCCCCAACGGAGAAAGATGAAATTATTTCACGCCCATCTTGCCAAGAAGGAAGTCAAACCATTCTGTGTATTGCTCTTCATACCAGAAGTGAGCTGTCTGCTGATAAGGAGAGAGAGTCTTTTCGCCTCCAGCCACATTGTATGTGGCATACATTGATGTTGGGGCGACGACATCATCATTGTAACCGAATGAGAACCATCCCGGAACTGTTATACGGCGAGCGAAATTCACGCCGTCATAATAGCGCATGCACTCCACCTCCGCCATATCTGGCTTGGCAACATTGTAGAACATGTGCGGCCATCCGCAAGCTATCTTCTTCAGCGACGCCTCATGGTCGCACATAGCTGCGTGAACAGGAGCATAGCAGCTTACACGCTTGTCGAGGGCTGTCGTTGCAATGGTGAGGAAACCGCCCTGTGACGAACCACATACGCCGAGATTCTTGCCATCCCATGAGGATGGGAGAGCTGGCGAGTTGAGAGTAGAGAGTGATTCAAGGAAGTCTATCGAACGGATGCATCCTGTAATGACATGCTTATAGTATGAGCGGTCACGGTTGTTGCTGCCGTTTGTCCAATAGTCAGCAAGAGCTGCTGTGAAGAGGTTGTCGTAGTATGCCTGCTCCTTGATGACAGGAATGCCATGTATGCCTATCTCAAGTACGACGACACCTTTCTGGGCAAGCCCTGAGTCGCCTCCATAAGGACGAACGCCAGCTCCTGGCACTTTGAGGATTGCAGGGTATTTGCCTGGCTTTGTCGGCACGTTGAGGATGCCATATACACGACGCCCCCAGCGGTCGTTCTGGAAACTCACATGGTAGGTGCTGACCTTGTCGCTGCTGCGCTCTGGCAGATATTCGATGGTTGGCTCGAGAGAAGTCCAGCGCGCCTCTTCTATAGCCTTTGCCCAAAACTCATCAAAATCCTTTGGACATTGAGCAGTAGGCTGAAGCTGTTCAGGAGAATAGGCGGCTGTGCTCCATGCCTTATACTCCTTGCCTCCTACCTTGGCTGTAACCGTAAGGCGATAGAAACCTGGCTTGTTCATCTTGCCAGAAATCTTTGCCGAGCCATCCTTGAGAGTCATCGTCTTCTTCACATCAGGGTACATCTCTGGTCCCATCTCATAGCTTATTTCTGCATTATCGAGGAGAGTGCCCGACTTGAGCACATTGACAGCGAAGGTGCATGTCTCGCCCGTCTTGTATGTCCAATCCTTGTGGTCGGGTGTGACTGTCACGGTGATGCTCGTACCACGAATCTGCGAAAAGGAAGGGAGAGCAAACAGAGAAAACTGAAGAATCAGTATTGCTAACGCGTTTATATATCTTTTCATCTTGTCTTTACTTTACAAATGATTTTGTCATTTCCTTGATAATCTCCAAAGTGCTATTATCAGCGGAGAACACAGAGTTAAGCCCTTGCTCCTCCTGTGCTGGGTCGCACACATAGTCATCGTATGGCTGCCAGATGGTGTGCTTCACCTCTGCGCTGCCGCCCCATCCCCAGAAGTTGCAGCCAGCAATCTTTCCTGAGTCGCGGATGATGGAGAACACATATTTATAATATGCATCACGTCCTTTTGTTGACGAGCCCGGAGTGAAGAGGAAGCGGTCACGAGGATAGCCAAACTCCTCAAGCACTACAGGGCGACCTGCCTTGCTCATCATGGCGTATGCCTCGTTGATGTAGGCAAGAGTGGAGTCGCATGCGGCAGGAACCCTATCAACGATTGGGTCGGGAGCATCTTCGCTGATTGTCTTGTCTGCATCGTAATTCTGGTTGAATTCTCCTAACCACCCCCAGTTGTTTGGCCAGATATGAATGCAGGCATAATCGATATTTGGAAGAGTGTGTATGGCATTGAAAAGCTCCATGTCATCCTCGCATCCATGCTTGCCCTCGCTGCCGGTAGTGATGAGGTGGTTGGCATCGAGCGAGCGTATGTGAGTTGACTGTTCGTCAATCCATTCCACAAACTTCGCCTTGTGAAGAGAGTCGTTGACAAAGCAGCGAGGCTCGTTGGCTATCTCCCACGACATGATGGCAGGAGACTCAGAGTATGGCTTGCCTGTAATGCTGTTTGTGCGTGAAACGATGAATTTCACATGGTTGGCAGCCATCATCTTGGCTGAATCGTTGAGCATAAAGTTACCAGCATACTGCATATACTCCCACCATCCCTCAAGACTTGGTACAGGCGTGCGGTCGAAATGCTTCACAAGACGGCCTTCAGCATTTGGCGTGCCCTTGTCATCGCTCGAATATACATCGCCCGAGAATCCCACCCAGTCGAGGTATGCGCCATAGCCGCCGCTCCATTCCCACGCATTATTGAAATAGAGAACAGCCTTCATGTCACGCTTCTCAAGCTCTGCCATAAGATAGTCGAGACCGGCAAGGATGGTGTCGTTATACACTCCCGGCTCCAGCTGAAGCTTTGGTGCGATATGACTCGGTATGCCTTCTCTGCCGTCGCCTCCCACAAGCACACGGACATTGTCAATGCCTACTGACTTCATGTCGTCGAGCTCCTTGACAAGACGCTCGCGGTTTCCTCCTCTTCCCTCGCTGGCGAGAATAGCGCCATACCAGAAGTTTGTGCCTACATAGCGATATTCGTTATCGCCGATAAAGAACTTGCCATCCTTAACTGTTACGAATGGAGTTTCGGTTTTAACTGCGCAACATGATGTCAGACACATGATGATGGCGCATGCCACACTAAAAATTGATGCGTACTTTTTCATTATTTCTTATCTGTTCTAAATGGAACAACAGGAAGTCCTCTCATGCCATGCAGCTTGCCTGGTATAAAATTCTTGAAACAATATCTCACGTCCTTCACCTCTGCCGCCTCTGGACATACGAGTTTAAGGAAACAGCCTTGAGGTCTGCCAGCAAGAAGTTCTGGGCGCCATTCGCTTGCCGCCCAAACTATAGCCTTGTGATATACTCCATCAGCACCTGCTGCTTCAAAGCCCTCAATATTGTCGAGACGGTCGAAGCCATCAGAGCAATTCTTGAAATAGAGAAGAACAACCTTGCCTTTCTCGTTCTTATTCTTAGCCACGGCACTACCTGCAATAATCTGAGCATCACTATCATCAGCATCGACAACTGTCATGAAGTCAAACTCAGGCGCCTCTGCCATAAGCCCTTTCATGCCATAGTCGCGCACAGCAGCCATGTATGCCAATCGCTGGCCTATTTCAAGTTTCTTTGTACCGTGAATCTGCTTTGACTCATAGTCGTACACAAGGTCGCTTGTGCAGACACAACCGCTATTTTCAAGACTGGCGGCTATCTGATGCTGCACCTCGCGAATCTTCGCCCCGTTGTCGCCATCATTGTCGTCATACCAATATGGAGGCAGTTCGACAGTATAGATAGGAAGCTTGTCGTTTGGCTGATTCCACAGCTTTCGCCAATGCTTCACCATTGTCATGAAACGCTCGGCATACTGATGCTCCCTGCCGATATTGCTCTCGCCCTGATTCCACAGAAAACCCTTGATAGTGTATCCTGCCAACGGATGAAGCATGCCGTTGTACATCACCATCTTTGCCATGTAGTCAGCATCATTGAAAGGCACTACGCCGTCGGGGTATGTCTCAAGTATCTCTTTTGGCAGCCATCCCTCCACGCAGCTTCCGCCCCATGAGCAGTTGATGATGCCAACAGGCACATCGAGCAGGTCGGTGAGCGTGCGTGCGAAGAAGAAACCGCATGCAGAGAAAGCCGACGCATTCTCCGGATTGCACTCCTGCCATTTTCCCGCCACCCTATCCTGAGGTGTCTGAGCCGCCACCTTAGGTATTGTTGCCACGCGTATGCTCTTCCTGTACTTTGCCGACTGCGCTATAGCCTCGTTAGCCCCCTCTACAGGGCAATTCCAGAAACCGCCAAGAGGCATCTCCATGTTGCTCTGGCCGGAGCAGAACCACACCTCGCCAACAAGCACATTATTTATCACTACTGTTTCGCCGTCACCCTTCACCGTCATCGAATATGTGTCGTAACTTGCTGAAGGGGTGCTGATTTCCACCATCCATCTGCCATCAGCACCAGCTGTGGCGCTATGCTTGAGGTCTGACCATGTAGTCGTCACTTCCACCACATTGCCAGCCTTCGCCCATCCCCACATCTTTGCTTTCGTCTGCTGCTGCAGCATCATGTTATCACTAAATATCTCTGGCAGCTGAAGAGCCCATGCTGACGATGCCAGCATGCTGCACAGGGCGAAAGAAAACAAGGTTTTAAGCATATTACAATTTAGGTGATAATAATTTTTGAATACCATAGGGATGCCGTTGTATAGCATTCCTCATGCCTTAATACGATAGTGTAGAAATCCGTTAGCAAAGGTATGCAATAAATACACTTGCCACTTTGCAAATATTATCCAACAATTATACTTTAATATCAACGCCCAATATTTTGTCAGTAAACAGGAGTACGTCGCCAATTCTTTGCTCTTCATCCTTAGCACTTCACTCTCGCGCCATTCATCACACTATCTCTTTCTTTTTGTGGTACTTATCCTTATCGCTGATAGAGGATTCATTCACAAGATTTCCGTCAAGGCGGTTTTTGTAATTCTCTCTGAACTGCGATGGCGTGCATTTCTTCTTTTTCTTGAACATCCTGTTGAAATTGCTCACATTGTTGAAGCCGCAGTCGTAGCATATCTCCACTATCGACATTGTGCTGTCCACAAGCTTGCGAGTAGCGTGGCCGAGTCTCACATCTATGAGATAGTCAGAGAGGCTCTTTCCTGTACGCAGTTTGAAGAATCGGCTGAACGATGTCGGAGTCATGCTCACAAGATCAGCCAGCTCATTCAGCCTTATGTCGTCCTGGAAATGCTTTTCAATATATTCCGCCACCTTTCTCACCCTTCGGCTGTCGGGCAGAGGTGTGGTGTAAGAGAATGGATTGCTCGACAGCACATGGTAGTCTTTCTGCAGCGACATCTCATAGAGAAGTTCGTACAGCTTGATGACACGGTAGAAGCCTGCCTTGGTAGTGGTTATCTCCTGTATCCTCTCTCTCAACAGGCGACACGCATCCTGTCCGAACGACACACCTCTCTTTGCGTTCTCCATGAGGTGGCGCAGACTGTCCATCTGGTTTTTCCTCAGCAGCGAATCGCTGAGCAAATCAGCAGGAAACTGTATCATCAACTCATGCACATTCTTCATCTTGCACTCGTGCTGCTCCCATCCATGTTCAAGTCCTGCGCCAATAAGCACAAGGTCATACTTGTCAAGGATTTCTATATTGTCGCCCACTATTCGCCTGGCGCCATTGCCATTCTCTATGAAGTTGAGCTCCAGTTCGTTGTGCCGATGCAATGGATAGTTGAATTTATCTTTCACCCTCTCCGCCAAATAGAAGCAGTCTTTTTCGGCAAGCGGAGTAATCTCTGTTATGACCTCACTCATTATTTTTCCTTTTTATAGTTTGTCAAATTCTCCACTCCCTGTATGTTGCGAATCGTCGTCTCGCTGTAGAGCAGATTGCGGAGTTCGTCTATTGATATCTCTGTATTCGGATTGAAGTCTTCGCCTGATGCGTAGTTCATCACAGCGTCAGCATAAGCCTTTCCCTCCACATATTTGCTTATGGCTGCCATGTCGGTGGTGGAAATCAGCAGTCTGCCCTTCCCCACCTTAAACTCCATAAGTATGCCGAGTTTGTGGTTTCTCTCCACATTATCCACAGTCTGGATTATTGGCAGATAGTCCTTTGCAAGTGAGTTGAGAATCAGCGGACGGGAATTGAGCGCCACGCTCCACCATTGCCAGTCGCTCCTGCCTTCTGTAGGGAATTTGCTGAAGAGCGGATGCTCTTTGTCCATAAGCATGCCGAGCGTGCCTGGCGACACAGGCTTGTCGTTATTCTCGCTTATAGTCTTGAACATGGCATAGTTCCAGTAGTCGGGCGTGAAGAGTCCGCCTACGCTCTGTTTTTCATAGCTGTCATTGCGTGGCATGAGCAACACCCTTCGCCCTGCTGCGAGGGCTTTCTCTACGGCTGCGTCGATGGTGTCCGAGCAAACAAGATTCTTGTATGCAGCATCTTTTGCGGATGGCGCATACACCCATATATTGTAATAGTTATGATAATCGCCTGTGACAAGCTCCAGTCTCAGCTGCGTAGTGCCATCCACCTCGGCAAGTGGCACCTCTATCATGCCCACAGCAGCAACCTCGCCTTGAGGCACCTCCAAGAAGTCTATCTCGCCGCTCTTTGTCAGCATGCCGTTTGCCTCGCCTCTGCTGTTCACTCCGAAGAGTCGCCATGCGAGCGGACGTCGGTAGTCATCCTCCGTGTAGTTGCTGACAACGATTTCCGCCTTCAGCGTGTCGGCAGTTGACAGACAGTAATCTGCCATCCTCGCCATCGGCACTACGGCATCGTTCCATCCCTTGAAGTCATCCGCCTCGACGATGCCCTTGCTGTCCATAAATGCGTCGAGGATGCCACACAGGGCGCTGCCCTGTCCAGGGTAATCCTTGATGTCGAGCAGCTGGAAGCCGCCGAAGCCTGGTGTGCGCAGGCAGTATTCCATATCTGCCTTATAGCAGTCAACAGCCCATCGCCCTGTGGCGTCGTGGAAATCTGCTATCTGCCTTGTCAGCCCGTTCTCCTCTAAACGGCTTCTGAACACCTCCAAGTTGTAAGGATGCAGCACACCTGTATATTTAGGTATCTCGCTGTAGTCGGGATAGATTTGAAACTGGCATGACTCATGACTGACAATCGGTATAGGACTCATTGCCACAGCCTTAGAGAAGTCAGCATCTGTCGTTGGTCGGCAGCTGTTGAGTATGCCTCCCCCGTCAGCATCAGCAAATGAGAAGCTTGTGCGGGTGTGTGTGGAGAAGCCTTCGCCACCTCCCACACGGCAGGTGATGTAGAAATCCTCCCCTGGCACACTATCGCCATATTCGGCGTATCTGCCTCCCTCCTCTGGGGTGTCTGCCGTGAAGGGGAGCATGCTG
Organism: Bacteroidaceae bacterium; assembly: GCA_024401215.1. Classification (GTDB taxonomy): domain Bacteria; phylum Bacteroidota; class Bacteroidia; order Bacteroidales; family Bacteroidaceae; genus Minthosoma. The sequence goes on along the minus strand of JAKSLL010000047.1, from coordinate 18,773 downwards.
CGTCTCACCCATTTAGGGCCTCGCCAGCCAAGGTCGTTGTTGCTGCCCTGGCTGTAGAGGCGGCGTCCGAAGTCATAATAGCGGAATTCGTCAAGCCATTGCGCCATCATCACATTGTCGCCCCACAGCTCATTGCCGAGCCCCATGCTCACAAACGACGGATGATTGCCGAAACTGTCGATTATGGCAAATGCTTCATCCCTCAGCAATGTGTTTATATCCTGCGTGCTTCTGTCTATTGTGCCCCACATCGGCAGTTCGGCATGCAGATACACGCCCTCCTCGTCTGCCGCCGTGAATGCTGCTTCTGTAGGAGTGTAGCTGTGGAAGCGGTAATGGTTGATGCCATACTGCTTGGCTATCCTGAACAGCCTCCTCCACGACTCGACATCTGCCGGGCAGTAGGCTGTGAGGGGGAAGACGCAGGCGTCGTGTGTGCCTCTGAGGAATGTCTTGTTGCCGTTCATCACAAATCTATTGCCTTCAACAGAGAGGCGGCTCATTCCGAATGTCGTCCTCGCCATGTCGGCAGACTTGCCTTTCTTGTCTGTCAGCGTGGCAGTAAGTTCGTAGGTGTCGGGGTGGAACTCGCTCCACAGCTTCGGACTCTCTCCCATGTCCATCGTCAGCAGCACCTCTACAGGTGTCCTCTCCTGTCCTCTCCTTATTTCCACTTCACGTTCGATGGCTGCTGTCTCATCTTCGCCATCTGTCGCGCTTCGCTCCACTCTGAGCATATACTTCCCTGGTTTGCAGGCTGTGACATCGACCTTCACCGCCACCTCGTTCATGTCGATGTCGGCGCGCACTCTGACTCCATCAATATGGGCTTGAGGCTTTGCAACAATCTGCATGCGCCCTATCACTCCGTTCCAGTTTGTCTGCGTGGCATCACTCCATGCATGAGAGCCATGCACACCGCTTGGCACAGCCTCGCGCCTGTTGTCAACAGCAATCTTCACATGATGCACACCTGCCGAAAGCTGCGGAAGCTCATACACATGAGGGGCGAAAAGACTCTTCCTGCTCCCTATGCTGTCGCCGTCTATCCACAGCACACTTGGTTTGGTGCGCTCAAGTTCGAGAGTAAGCGCACATCCCTCCATCTGCTTCGTTATCTCCACATCACGTTCATACAGCACCACACCCTCATAAGGGTAAAGCCGGGTGAGCTGCGATGTCACATCTGTAGGATGATTGCCATCGCCGAGCTTGTTCTCGTCGGTGGTGCCAGGCAGGGTGCATTCGCCAAGCGACGACTGCCATCTGCCGGAGATGTCAATCACAAGGCGTTGCTTCATATCGCGTGACTTACCATTTGCCGAAGCAAAGCAGCATCCGGCAACAAACAAAAGCGCTAACAGAAGAAATGTTTTTCGTTTCACAATATATAATAAGTATTACAAGTTGAGGTTTTAGGTTATCTCGAATTTAGCAATTCATAATGCAGCAAGTTTGCAACTTGCTCTGTTGAGGTAGTTAAAGCAGAGATAAAGATGAGTATCGTTTCGCTCGGAGTGGAAAGGATGTTTGCCATGTACGGACATTCGTCCCTTTAACTCCCCTTTAACTCCCCTTTAACTTCCCTTTAACTTCCCTTTAACTACACAACAAGTGTAACTTGTTTGCAGATAATGCAAATATAATACTTTTTTACCACATACACATTATCTGTGATTTTTTTTTTGCAAAAATATTTGTAGGTAAAAAAGAATTTTATACATTTGCATAAAACATTCAAAAACACTTATTCAACCTTTTAATCAATTATAGGAGGAAATAACATGAAAATCACTATTCAATCTGTTCATTTCGATGCCACAGAGAAGCTTGAGGCATACACAGAGAAAAAAGTTGGAAAACTGGAGCGCTTTACTGACTCTGAATCCGCTCAGGTTGTATTCAAAATCACAAAACCACAATCTGCCAACAACAAGGAGGTGTCTATCACTATAGGTTCACTTCACGCAGAAAAGATATGCGACACATTTGAGGAGGCTATCGACCAATGTGTTGACGCTCTCAAGGTGCAGATTGAGAAACAGAAAAACAAATAAAATTATCAGCGATAAGCGGGGAGGCCATTCAGCCTCCCTTTTTTTGACTCTGCAAATGAGCGACAGTACGCTTCGCGAGAAAAAAAATAAAAATAGATAATTCAACTTTAGCAAGCATGCAACTTGCTCGTTTTGAGGAGTTAAAGTGGAGTTAAAGAGGAGTTATCGCTTCGCTCGGAGTTAAAGAGACGTTTGCCATGTCAGACATTTGTCACTTTAACTACCCTTTAACTTCTCTTTAACTACCCTTTAACTACACAACAAGTGGAGCGAAACTTGTATAGATAAAAATAAGAAAAATATTACTTGTACGCTTCGCGTTAGAGAGACAACTATACTATAGCCTCCACCAGTATGCGCCCATCCAGCTCTACTGGTGGCAGCAGACCTGACCTCTTAGTTTTGTTGAAGCAGAAGCTGAGGAGGTAGCCTTCTTGCAAGTCGAAGTATTCAAGATAACGGCATAGCTGTTCTTCGCCACGTTCATTGTAGGCATTACCTCGCCATATCTTGAGTTCAACAACGTATTGTTTTCCAAGGTAGTCGATGACTACATCCATTCGGTCATGGTCGCGTGTCTGCTCCTCAATGTGGTAGCTGCCCACGCCATTGATGACAGGACGCAGATAGGTAAGGAACACCTTGCGTGCATCGTTCTCTATGAACTCGTTGTCATGATCCATCTTGTAGGTCTGGTTCATGTGAACAGCGAAGCGCTCCATGAGGTGCGCCATGTCAATCACACCATCTTTGATGAACTGGCTCTTGTCTATTTGTCCCTGCTTATAGAAAACTGATTGCTCTTCTTCCTTGATAAACAGATTATAAAGGCGAGTCTCCATTATTCTGCATGCAATAGCTATCTTGCCTTCCTTGTTGACAATATAGTTTAACATGGATGCAATCTGTATGTACTTCTCATCAGGGTTATAAGAGCTTTCATTGCCCGAGAGAAGGATGCCCTTCAATATCTGCTTCAGTTCTGAATACTCATCCAGTTTCTTAATCATGTTGTCAAAGAGGGTGTTACGCTCAACCAATATCGTGTTTACAGCCTTCAGCACACCTTCTTTGTCCCATGTCCACTGTTCTGCATCAAGAATTTGACAAAGGCGACTTACAAGGAAAGGATAACCTGCAGTATAGTCACGAATCATCTGAGCCACGGATACCTCATCAAACGTCAGATTGTGATCTGCCTTGTATTCTGCGAGCATACCAGATATGCCTTTTGCCGATAGGCTCATATCCACATCAAAGGGAACGGCAATGTTCCATGGTGAGTTATACTGACGCTCGTCGTCTTTGCGAATCTTCAGTTTTAGGTTCTTGATGTCATAGACGCCTGCAAGTATGACGGATTGGAATGCTGGAATAACATTTCTTTTGAGATACATTCCACGCAGCAATCCCAAGAATTTCAGGAAGGAAGTGTTGTTACCAGCTTGATCCACTTCGTCAACAAGAAGCACTATAGGCTTTTTGTTGCGATGACAGATTGTGCTGATAAATTCAGACAATTCCGCTTCCGAACACCTCCCATTGTGTGTGTTGACGAAAGTTCTTATTTCATTACCAACCTCTTCGTCGAGTCCTTTTAGTGGAGTCCATTTGAAATGTTGTGCCAAGAGCCACACAAAAGTATAGTAGAGTTTCTCTTCATCGGCAAAGGTGGTGTCGGAAACAACTTCAAAGCTGATTGGAAAGATACAATACTCATCAGCGAGATTGTTGCTGACAGCCTCTAATGTAGTAGTCTTGCCATACTGCCTACCACGATTGATACAGAAATAGTCACCCTTGGCAACCATCTTGCGGATGATTTCCAAGCGTTCGGTAATGTCCACCATATAGTGTTCATTCGGGCGACAAGTACCAGCTGTATTGAATGTTTTCATACTTGCAGGGGCGAAAGTGTATAACTTATATTTTCCTATGGCTCACTCCTTTGGCCACTTTACTGTCAGCTTCATTGTTGCGTCTGTCACGCCACGACATTGAAGTTCAAGGCTTGAGCCGCGCTCGAGGGTGATTATAGAGTCTGCCGGCATCTTTTCGCAGCTGTAGAAGCCATTCACGAATTTGAATGTGATAACATCCTTCTTGATTTTCTTCACAAGCAGATTAGCAACGACAGAGTCTTTCGCTATGTCAACTTTATTCTCCCAAATATCAGGTTTTGGAAGTGTGCCGTCAGTCATCCTGTACATAGTGTTGAGTGTATAATAGCTCAGCACCACCTTGGCGTTCTTACCCTTAGCTTTTGGTTCTTTTGCGTCTGCAATAACTAAAGGCAAAGCCGACAATAACATAAGCACAAATACAGACAGTATTTTCTTCATTATCTCCAATTTTTATTTCAGATTAAATTTAAGCAAAACATTTTCAACATTGCAAATTTACACATAAAAAATGAAAATAACAATTTGAAATGACTTTTTTGTTTGCGTACTATACGCAAAACAAGGATGTTATTAAAAACAAGGATATTATTAAAAACAAGGATTCAACCAAACTCAAACCAAAATTAGCCATCATTTGAGAGTCTGGTAAAAACTCGCCCTTGAAGTTTTTTGGTTTGAATTTGGTTAAACCGAAGCTCGGCGTAAGCCAATCCTTGTTAAAAAATCTCATGTCCCGTATGGTGTCCTCCCCCTTGGGGGAGCTAGAGGGGGCTCCCATTCAAAATGTCTAAATGTCTAATGTCTAAATTGATTTTTTGGATTTTGCAGATTTCGCCAATATATAATTATATTTATATTTATTTTAAAATACTAACTCAGTTTGGATGCTTAACTTATACTAATATATTCCAGTTAGTAATGGGAAAAACCGCATTTTTCTCATTTTTTGATTTAGACATTTAGACATTAGACACTTGTATCTTGCTGAATTACAATGCGTTAGAAAAACGAGTGTCTAAACGCGTTTTAGACGTTTTTCGTTTCAACTTACTGTTTTTCTTGCAGTTACAAAACGGAGTCTTTTGTGGAGGGTGTCAACTTTTCTGCATTTGTCTAAATTTAGACACTTTTTCGAGCGTTTTTAGACAGAATTAGCTGTCTTTGACAAAGCCAAAATCCACCCCATATTGAACACGCACAAAAATAGGACAAAATACAAATAACGCAGGGGAACGACACCTAAAAAAGCGGAGAAACAAAGAAAATGAATACATTTATGAATAAATGTAGGGATATCCTTGTATATGTGGTTGCTTTTTCGTAAATTTGCAATCAGAAAGAAGTAAAAAATTACAGTATTTCGCCGCATGACAGTTTGGGCCCCCTGCACACCACCAACGCATGCAAGAAAGAATGAGAGCTATGGAATATACATACAAATACCCAAGACCAGCAGTAACAGCAGACGCCGTCATCATGACAAAGGACGAGACGCCAAAGGTGCTGCTCATACAGCGAGCCTTCGACCCGTACAAAGGACGCTGGGCTTTCCCTGGCGGATTCATGGAGATGGACGAGACGACAGAAGAATGTGCCGTGCGTGAACTTATGGAAGAGACAGGAATCAAGATTGAGGGTTTCTTGTGCGAACTCGGCGTTCGCTCGACTGTTGACCGTGACCCACGAGGAAGAACAATCTCTGTGCCATATCTCCAAATCATCGACACCGCCGTTGCAGCTGCAGGAACGGACGATGCGGCAAAAGCAGAATGGTTCGCCATCAACGAACTGCCCGAGCTGGCTTTCGACCATGACGAAATAATGCGAGATGCCATCGAGAAGTATAACTCCGAGCGAAGGAAGGGAGAATAAGAAATTCACGTTTCCCAACCTATTATTTCTTTTATCAAGAATGTAGAGAAATAAGAGAAATGCTTAGCAAGAGAGTCTGTCATTATTGAATGAATTAGGAATGTAGAGAATTGCTACTTGTCGTAGCATGACACAACGGACGCGAAGCGTCATCTCTAATTTCTATATAATTCAAAAGACAAGCATTTGAGAAAAATCTCTTCATTCTCTAAATTGGCTACGCCGAGGCTAAAGGTTCTTGATAAAAATAATAAAAAGGAAGGGAGAATAAGTAAAAGCATGTAGAACATCGACTTACTCAATATTCATTATGGACTATACAAAGTATTTCAAAAAAGGCGGATGGATTGCCATGGGAAGGTATTACATCAAAAACCCGGCAAAACTCAAGGAGCTGCTCCTGAAAGTGACAAAATACACCAACCGAGAAGGACTGAAGAGGGTGAAAGACGACATTCTGCTGATATGCCAGTACGTCACGGATGTCTTCACCGGACGATATAAGGAGTACAACACCCTAAACCTCATTGTCATCATTGGCGCCATCGTCTATGTGGCAACACCTATTGACGCTGTGCCCGATTTCATACCTGCAGGCTTCATCGACGACACAGCCGTGATACTCTGGGCGATAAAGGAGTTCGCTGATGAGATTCAGAGATACAGGGCTTTCAAGGGCATGGGAGCTAACGACAAAGTACAGCAGACAGAAATAACAAATATGGAGAATCTGCAAGACGCGGAGTTTAAGGAGATTACGTAGGAGGCCCAGGCCCCCTCTAAGACTCAGGCTCTTGTTTGGCTACGCCGAGCTCTTCGAGGTTCTCTTCATTCTAGAATTTCTAGATTCTTCTAGAGCTTCTAGAACATCTAGAGAATCTAGTAATTCTAGACAGATACCAAGGAACAAAAACAAAAGATCATATATGAAAAAGATTAAACTTGCACTTTTTGTAACAGGCGGTGGAACAAACTGCGAAAACATCATCAAATACTTTCAGAATGATGAGGAGGTGGAGATACCTATCGTTGTGTCATCACGCGAGGATGCGTATGCCATCGTACGCGCACAGAATCTCGGAGTAAAGACAACAGTCATCACACGTCAGCAGCTCAACGACGACCCAGCACTCGTGCTAAGCACCGTGACAGGATGCGACTACATCATCCTTGCAGGATTCCTTCCTAAGGTGCCTGTTTACCTCATCGAGCAGTATCCAAACCGCATCATCAACATCCACCCTGCCCTCCTCCCTAAGTTTGGCGGCAAAGGCATGTGGGGACACCATGTACACGAAGCAGTAAAGGCTGCCGGAGAGACGGAGTCAGGCATCACCATACATTTCGTGAATCCCGAACTCGACGAGGGCGAACACATAGCTCAGTTCTCTTGCCAGCTCTCACCAGAAGACACACCTGAGGACATCGCCGACAAGGTGCATGAACTTGAGATGGCACATTTCCCACAGGTCATAGAAAAAGTTATCAAAGGATGAAGATGAAAAGAACAATAGCAACCCTGGCAATGCTTATTGCCGTTATCGCCATCTATGCACAGGAGGGTGTTTTGTTTCTTGTGCATAGCAGCGGAAATGTGCTTGGCACAAATTCAGAAAACCGTGCTGTGCTGGACCATCCAGACAGCAAGAGCGTCTATCCGCTCACTCTCACAAAGCAGGAGGACGGCTCCTATGTGCTTGCGCTCGAAGGCGACATGACGAGATGCCTGAGTCTCGGCACGGCAAACGGCTGGAGCACCTACTTCCTCGACAACGCCTCTGACGCACGCGCACACTACACCATAGAGAAGAGCGGCAGCTATGTGAAGCTTAAGAACAAGCACACAAACGGCTATCTCGGCACAGACGAAAGCGGAGCAGGAGCCCTCGTATATTCCGACAAGAACGGCTCGGACAAGAAGCACATGTGGCGACTGAGCGAAAGCCCTGTTGTAGAACTGACGGTGGACACGGTGAGCTATGCTGTAAGCGCCGACGCACGACGACAGGTGATGGAAGGCTGGGGTGTGAGCCTCTGCTGGTGGGCAAACATGTGCGGCAAATGGAACGAGAAGAAGATTGACCAGCTCATAGACTGGATGGTAAGTCCGGAAGGCCTTAACTGGAATGTGTTCAGATACAACATCGGAGGAGGCGACGACCCTAAATGGACAAACTGCTACCCACACCACATGGGCAACGGCAAGGGACTGCGCGCCGAGATGGAGGGATTCCAGGACAAGCGCGGAGGCGAATACCATTGGGAGAGAGATGCCGCACAGCGAAAGATAATGCTGAAAATCAAAGAGAAGCGACCAGACGCCATCTTTGAGGCGTTCTCCAACAGCTGTCCGTGGTGGATGACAAACAGCGGCTGCTGCGCTGGCAGCGAAGGCGGCGACAAGGATAATCTCAACCCTGAATATTACGAGGATTTCGCCCACTATCTTGTGGACGTGTGCAAACACTATAAGGATGAGTACGGAATAGAGTTCAAGACTCTCGAGCCTTTCAACGAGTCGGTGACAAACTTCTGGTATAAGGCTGGCGCACAGGAAGGATGCCACTTCGACTTCAAGAGCCAGGTGGCGTTCGTCAAGGTGCTTGCCCCTATCCTCGCAGAAAGCGGACTCAACACCGTGATAAGCGCTGCCGACGAGACAAACATCGGTCTTGCAGTAGGCGGTCTCAAAGAGTTTCAAAACAGCAACGCTATGAAGTATGTGGGTCAATGGAACTCCCACACATACAGCGGAGACAACAGGTCACGATGCCAGTTCGGCTCCCTTGCACGAGCAGAGGGCAAGATGGTGTGGATGAGCGAGACAGGTTCGGGAGGCTCGGGCATAGGAGGCAACCTCGCTATGGCTCAGCGACTTATCGACGACGTGCGATACATAGCGCCTGAGGCATGGGTTGACTGGCAATACATGGAAGAGGCGAACGACCAGTGGTGCTTCGTGAGAGGCAGCTTCGCCAATGCCACATTTGCAAAGGTGAAGAATTACTATGTGAGACAGCAGGTGACACGCTTCATCAAGCAGGGCTACTCTATCGTGGCAAGCATGAACGAGCATTCGCTCGCGGCTGTCAATCCAGCAGGCGACTCTCTCGTCGTCGTGCTTCTCAACACAGATGCCGAGACGGTACACAGACTCTCCCTGCCTATGGTGTCTGTAAATGGAGAAATAAAGACATGGCGCACAAGCGAGAGCGAGTCGTTGAAGTCTGTTGACGCATATAAGATTGTAGGCGATGATGTCGTGGAGGTGAAGCTTCCAGAAATGAGCATCACAACAGTTGTCATCCCTATACGCTCTCGCATCAAACCTGCTGACGGCATAGCTGACGGCGACACTTATATGATTGTTCCACAGTCGAATGGCTCGGTAGCTGTTGCATCATCGGCAAGCGGTCTTGTACTGGCACCAGCCAACATGGCAGACGCCACTCAGCTATGGACAGTAAAGATGGTGTCGGAGGGAGTGTACAGCTTCACTAACGGCAAGGGCATGATGCCTGCTTCATCAACTCAGTATGCCATAACTATGGCAAGAGAGACAGCAAGTCCTGCCAAGAACAGGCAGTACAGGATTGAAGACATTGACGGCATAAATGTGCGCATCATGCTGAATGGCGACAGCAAAGGCAGAGGATGGGACCTCTCCAACGCCGCTAACACAGCAGGCACACAGGTCGGCGCATGGGAATACGGCAATACTGTTGCTAACGACCATCGCAACTGGTTTATGGTGAGAGTTGCTTCGCCTAACGAGGCAACAGCCATAGAGGAGGTGAAGGACGGCAGCACAAAGTCTGCCAGCAATCCTGCTATCTATACCATCACAGGAATGAAGACGGACGAGATGCAGAAGGGCATAAACATCATCCGCTATAGCGACGGCAGCGTGAAGAAGGTGATAAGATAAGCTTCTCTCGAAGATGCCTATGCTCTGATAGAAAATAAACGCTTAGGATTTGGCATTTGCCAAAATGTCTAAAATAAGAAAAGTGTCTAAATTAGTTTTTAGACACTTTTTCTTTTGTATATTCATCATTATCAACATGTTAGGACAAAATGTCTAAATATCTAACGTCTAAATTCAAATTTGAAAATTTGAAAACTGGTGTGGATTATATTCTTGTTTCGACTTTAAACAAGAAAACTAAGAAGAACAATAAAAGACTCTTTTTATCTATTTTTATTATTATTATCTATTTTTCTTTTCTTGCGCGAAGCGTACAACAACCTTTCTTTTTACAACAAAGAGGCACAGAGAACGAATCTCTGTGCCTCTAATTCTATGTCATAATCAAATGTTTAGAGAGTGCATGCACTATCAAATGCTTTGTTCAACATTCCACACAAATGCACGAAGTCCGAGCATTGGATTATCGCTGTCGAGCTTTTTAAGACGGCGGAGAAGAGGCTCCACCTGTGAGTCTTCAACAACAGTAAATACTGCGCTGTTCATTGACGGCCAAGCATGTGAGCCAAGGTGTGGCTCGCCAGTCTTTGTACCTCGTCCACCAACCTGCTCCACAATTGTATAACCGCGAGCATTTGATTCATTCAAGGCTTCAATCACATTTTCATGATGAGCCTGATCGTATGTTATAAAAACAGTCTTCATAAACTGATGAGTAGTTTCTTGAAAAATTAGTCTTTTATCTTAAGCAGATGAACATATAAATATTACTTCTTATGTTCAGAGCCATGATGCGAAGTGAGCTGCTCCTCTGAATGATGCTCCTTCCAGTATGCATCGAGTTCGCGCTGCTCAGCAAGCTTCTTACGCTGACGCTTAACACCTACGGCACCAAAGATACAGAACATAGATGGCACATAGATGAGCGTGAGGATTGTACCGACAGTAAGACCGCCGATGATACTGATACCAAGCGGACGCCACATCTCAGCACCTACACCATGACTCACAGCCATAGGCACCATACCAAGGATGGTGGTGAGCGTTGTCATGAGGATTGGACGAAGACGGGAACGAGCCGCCATGACTGCTGAACGTATAAGACCGATGCCTCGCTCACGGAGCAACTGAGTATAGTCGATAAGCACGATACCATTCTTCACTACGATACCGATGAGCATGATACCACCGAGTATAGACATGATGTTGAGGTTTGTGCCTGTGAGCAAGAGCGACAGGATGATACCTGAGAATGCGAAAGGCACAGAGATGATGATGATGAATGGGTATGTCATAGACTCGAACTGAGCAGCCATAACGATGAACACAAGGATGATGATAAGGATGCCAAGTGTACCGAGGTCGCGGTTTGACTCCTGCTGGTCTTCGTATGAACCTGCCACCTGAACTGTCACACCGTCAGGAATGTCGAGGCTCTTGTAGAATGATTCACCAAGCTCCACACCGTCGGAGAGAGCATAACCATCGGCAAGAACGGCATTTACGGTTACGATACGAGACTTATCCTTACGCTCGATGGTTGGAGGCATGGCGCTTTCATACACCTTAGCCACATCCTTGACACGCACCTGTCTGCCCCTCGCTGTAGGAAGAATCATGTTTTCTATATCCTCAACACTCTGGCGAGACTCCTTCTCATAACGCACCTTTATGTCATACTCCTCACCATCCTCACGATAGAAGGACATGAGCGAACCATTGATGAGGTTGCGCACATAACCTGCTGCCGCTGTGAGAGATATACCTTCCTGAGCAAGCTTGTCACGGTCGAAATCGACAACAATCTCCGGCTGGAAGTCGGAACGAGAGATGTTTGCCTGAGTAACCATAGGGTTCTCACGGAACATGTCACGCATCTGCTCAGCAACACGACGAGTATCATCAAGGTTATAGCCGTAAACCTCGAATGTGGCTGTTGACTGTCCACCCATAGCCGAACCTTGCTGACCACCGAGAAGCACCTGATACTTAGCGAGTTCAGGTATCTGCTTCAAGTCTGCGCGCATCTCGTCACAGATTGTGGCAAGACCTTTCTCACGCTCATTAGATGGCACCATCATGATGTTGAATGACACGATATTTGAACCGTTGCTCTGGAGCGATGCGAAGGTGTTGTTATCGCCTGCCTGTCCGCAAGTGAAGTTACATGACTTCATGTCTGCCCCATAGCGCTCCTGCCACTTCTTGACAAGCGACTTGCCGAGCTCTTCGGCAACCTCAGCACGAGTACCGATAGGGAGCTCTATAGACACACCCACACGACCAGAGTCGTTAGATGGGAAGAACTCAGACTTGATGCCGAACACCTTTGCTGCCACAACAGACACAACAAAGAGAAGCGAACAGCCCAAAATCACAATCCAGCGATGGCGCACAGCCCAGTTGATGCGCTGCTCATACCAGCTGTCGAGCTTGTCGAGAGTGTTGCCTATAGGTCCGTAAATCTTCTTGAAGAGCGGACTCTGCTTCTTCTTGAGCTTGAGCATCTGTGAACAGAGCATAGGTGTGAATGAGAGCGCACTTGTTGTTGAGATTGTCATGATGATACACATCATCCATCCAAGCTGCTTGAAGAGCACACCTGCCATACCCGGCACCATGGTGAGAGGGAAGAACACAGCAATCATTGTGAGGGTAGATGCAATAACGGAGATAGCCACCTCGTTGGTTGCATGTATTGCCGCCTGTTTAGGGTCGGAGCCTCGTTCGATGTGCGTCGTGACATTCTCCAGCACCACAATGGCGTCGTCCACCACATTACCGATAGCGATAGAGAGACATGAAAGAGAAATCATGTTGAGCGAACCGCCTGTAGCATAGAGATATATGAACGATGCGATGAGCGACATAGGGATGGTGATGACGATAATCATTGTGGCACGCCATCTGCCGAGGAACACGAACACGACGAGCGCCACGAACAACATGGCATACATGATTGTCTCCTCAAGCGAGCCGATAGTGTTCAAGATGTTGTCGGATGTGTTGACGATGACGCCAAGCTTCACATCTGACGGCAGATTCTCCTGAAGTGAAGGGAGAGTCTCCATCACCTTGTTAGAAATCTCCACAGAGTTTGCTCCCGACTGCTTCTGAATGACAATCATCGCACCCTGCACACCATTGGTGAAGGTTTTCTGCGCCCTCTCCTCGAGGTTGTCCTCTATGCGAGCCACATCACGGAGATACACATTTATGCCGTTGTATGTGCCGACAACAACATCATTCATCTGCATAGGGTCGCTGAACTCGCCCTCCACACGCACGATGAAAGTCTGCGAGCCGATATCCATCGTACCGTTGGTGATGTTGCGGTTTTCAGCAGAAATAGCACTTGACACCTGAGCAGGGCTGAGGTTGTATGCCTCCATCTTCTGCGGATCCATATAGATGTTTATCTCACGCTGAGGCGCACCCGAGATGGACACAGTACCCACTCCATTGATGCGGGCAAGAGGGTTTGCCACATTCTCATCAAGAATCTTATAGAGCGCCTTCTGAGATTCCTCCGCCTGAACAGAAAGCAGGAGGATAGGAATCATATCGGTGGAGAACTTGAAGATGATAGGCTGCTGCGCCTCATCAGGGAGGGCAGAACTTACCATGTCAAGCTTATCGCGTACATTATTAGTAAGTACATCTATGTCGTAACCATATTCAAACTGGAGAGTGACAATAGACACATTCTCCTTTGAGTTACTTGTGACGTGCTTGAGATGCTCGACGGAATTGAGAGCGTTCTCAAGCGGACGAGTCACATTGTTCTCAATATCTTCCGCACTCGCTCCATTATAGTATGTAAGCACCATAATGGTGTTGGTATCGATATCTGGATAGAGGTCGATAGGCAGCTTTATAAGCGAGAAGATACCAAAGATTATCACCGCCAGGAAGCAGAGACTTGTCATAATCGGTCTTTTGACCGCACTTTCGTATATACTCATAAATTTTTACGCTTTTACTTAACTACTTCAACCTCTTTATTGTTAGAGAGTCGTGCCTGACCAGCAACGACAACATCATCACCTGGTGTCACACCGCTGAGGATTTCATATCTGTTGCTGAAATGCTTGCCAAGTTCAACTCTTTTGTAAGTCACCTTGCCTGCCTTGTAAACATACACATAACGGTCGCCTGCACCAATCTGCTTAACAAGAGCCTCATCTGGCACAACGACATGGTCTTGGCTGCCGAAATTGATAGTTGCGCGAGCGAACATACCTGGGCGAACCTTCTGTGAAGCATTGTTGATAGTTATCTCAACAGGGAAAGTATGTGTTGCCTGGTCAACAGTTGGTGAGATGATAGTCACCTTGCCAGAGAAAGACTCGCCAGCATAAGCGTCAAGGGCAACATCAACATCCATGCCCTTGCTCATGAGCTTGTAGTAGTCTTCTGACACATTGACATTAAGCTTCACAACACTTGTCTGCTCGATAGTGAGGATAGGGCTTCCGCCATACATGTCGCCATTGTCATAGTTGCGAGCTGTAACAACACCGCTGATTGGCGCTACAAGCTGCGCGTTCTGAGCAAGCTGCTTGATTTGAGTCTCATACAAGTCGAGCTGCATCTTTGCCCTGTCATATTCAGCCTTGCTTGCGCCTCCCACCTTGAAGAGCTGCTCTGTGCGGTCAAACTCTATCTTCTGGTTTTCGAGCTGAAGCTTGAGCTGGTTGAGGTTGCTTGCATCGAGATAGACAAGCACCTGACCCTTATGCACAATGTCGCCCACCTCAACACAGATCTTCTCAATACGGAGAGGAGTGTTAGGCGAGATGTTGTTCTTCACATCGCTTTCAACTGTTGCTGTATAGGTAACAGTCTGTGGAATACTTTCGCTTACTGCCTTAGCAAGCTTCACCTGTGGCTTCTGCTGAGGTGCTGCATCTACTTCCTTGCTCTTGTCTCCGCATGAAACAGCAATGATAGCAAGGATTACAAGTGTCAATGATTTGAGATATTTCATAAAGTAGTAATTTTTTCTTATTCTTGTAACGCCCTTCATCTACATGGAAGGACTATTTAATATAATTGTCGCGGCCAAGAGTGTAGTCGAGGTCTGCCTTGTTTGTAAGATAGTCATAGATTGACTGCACATAGGTAAGCTCTGTCTGCGTGAGCGATGTCTCGCTCTGGTTGAGTTCGAGGATTGTGCCTCGTCCCACCTCATAGCGCTTGCTGCTTATCTGCACAGCCTTGTCTGCCTGCTTCACAGCCTCGGCATTGCTCTCCATCTGAGCGATGTTGCTTGCCATGTTTCTCTTGTAGCTCTCTGCAGCAAGTGAAAGCTGGCGGCGTGCGTTGATGCGTGAATCCTCAAGCTGTGAAATCTGTATCTTGTTGCTCTTGATTTTTGTCCATGTGTCGGCATGGAAGATTGGAATGTTGACAGCAAGAGCGAGAGTGGCGCTTGGAGAGTAGCTGTAGCCAAACACATTCCAGTCGGGGTTTGATACTGACTGGTACTGTCCGGAAAGCTGGAGAGCCACAGTAGGCATGAAGCGTGTGCGGAGGAGCTTCTGCGTTCTCTCAAGAAGGCTCATATTGTAGTCGAGCTGGCGGAGAGATGAATTGCTGTCGAGTTCAGAATCCGCAATTTCAGTATTGCTGAGAGTGAGCTGGCCCTCGTACGCCTTAAGCGAGTCGTCAATCTTGATGTCCACATTTGCAGTAACACCCATGAGCACCTTGAGGCGGAGAAGAGCGAGATTCTTTCCTGTCTCTGCGCTCACCATCGATGAGTTCATGTTGCGCACCTGCACCTCGGCGCTTATCTTGTCGTACTCGCTCACAGAGCCGACCTTGTATTTGTTGTTGACAACTTCGAAGTTCTGCTTTGCAAGTTCGTAGTTCTTCTTTATCACTTCATAGCTGTCGCTTGAAAGAAGCGCGCCATAATAAGCCTTTGTAACCTGATTGATGAGGTCGAGACGGCTGCCTCGCGCCTTTTCCTGAGCAAGTTCGATGTCCTCCTTAGTGAGTTTCATATTCTGATACACAGTAGGAGCAAACAGCGGCAAAGCCAACTGCACAGATCCTGTAGCAGTAGAGGAGCCGTCCTGTCCGAACTTGATTTTATTGCCGCCAATCTTCATCTCAGCAACCTTGATGGAATGAGAGAAAGATAATGTACCATCAAGCGTTGGAAGCAATGCCTGCCATGCTTCCTTGTCAGCAACCTTTTTCAGTTCGACATCCTTGTCAGCAACTTTTATAGTTGGATTTTCAGCGAGAGCAATCTCTATCGCCTTTTTAAGGGTGAGGTCCATACTACCTATCGTAGCCTCACCAGAATCCTGAGCTTCAGCTGTCAGAACGCTTGCAAGAAGCGCGCCTACACCCACAAATAATCTTTTAACCTTTTTATCCACTGAAATATTCTTTTTATATTCACATCAATTCAAATGCAAAGTTAAACATTATTACAATAATAGCAATCCATTTAACACATATTAAATAAAATAACAAAATAAAAGGATAACTCATCCGACTTTTAGAACTATTCACGTTGGTTATTACCCGATATTTTCTTAAATTTGCAGCGAAATAGAACAAAAACAATATCAATATGAATCTCATTCCAAGTTTCGCTGTCGACCACACAAATCTTCAGCCAGGCATCTACATTTCAAGACAGGACAAAGTAGAAAACACCGTAATAACAACTTACGACATCCGCATGACCGCCCCTAACGCCGAGCCATGCCTTAACACCCCTGCCATCCACACAATTGAGCATCTTGTCGCCACCTATCTTCGCAACAACGACGAATGGAAAGACAATGTGATTTACTGGGGCCCTATGGGATGCCTTACTGGCAATTACCTCATCATGAAGGGCGAATACAGCTGCGAACAGATACGCCGCTTGATGATTGAGGCTTTCGAATATGTCGTCAACTACAACGACGAAGTGCCTGGCACCACCCCTGCCACTTGCGGCAACTGCCTTATGCACGACCTGCCAATGGCAAAATATGAGTCACGCAGATATGTCGAGCGACTACGCAACAAGTTCTGCTGCGAATACCCTGGAGTGGAAAGGCCAAACGACATAAATGGCAAGCAGTTTTTTGATGCTTAGCAGGCATTAGTCAAAAAGAGATATTCAACAGCAACAAAAGGACACAAAAAGATAAAAAAGTCTGTTTTTTTAAGGTAAAATGTGATTTTTTAGCGCTGTGTACGAACACAGATGTTTTGTAACATGTTTTTTATGCTTAATAAAACATACAAAGTGCGTAACTTTGCAGCATCCTAAAAACAATCTTTTTACCTTAAAAAAAATTAATACTTATTGAGAACAGAAAGCGCAGATCGTGATGATTAGCGCTTTTTCGCTTTTAAAGAGTTCACCTCACAATATGATATCATAAAACAGAACAAAACGCATAGCAATGTGATGAGAAAAAAAAGAACAAATCCACATCCACAATCACATGAGACATCCAATATACAGAAGAGCTATTGGAGAAAACACAGTCTATGATTATACGCCAATATGCCAATGCTCGCAGCCACTTGAAGCGTTGCCCGCTAAACATAAGATGCTTGACGAGGCGAAGCATCTATACTTTAGCCCGTCAAGCATCTCATGCTTAACCGCTCTCGTTTTACGGACAGCAAATATGTATTATTTACAGCAAAAAGGACAAACCTCTCATCCCATAAGTCATCTTTATAATGTCGCAAACAACGATCGGCATTATCGACTCAGAATTTTATACGTATGACAAAACTCATAAAGAAAGAAAAAATGAATACCTTTGCATCAAAATCAAATTTTGGAGATATTTGATATATGAACAAAAAAACTTTACGACAAATTATTAAAGAGAACATAAAGAAAGTTCTCTTTGAGACAAAACAAACGACTTGTTGGAAAGAGGTGAGATATTTTCATCCTGAAGGTAAGAAAATGCCAAATGGCTCTCATTATCAACGTGGAGGTTTTATTCAAGAATGCAAGCAAAACGCCAATAGTTTTATACCGGATGAGGGGGTGCATAACAACCAAGATGGAATGTCAGGTTATAGAGGTGGTATAATTGTATTCTCTACTGATGTAAACGCTTTAGAATTAGACCGCGATAAAATGTTAAACAAAATAAAACAGATAATTACCACATATAAAAATAGATTTAATAGAGACTCTATTATCCACAATATTATGAACAAATCCTATGAAACAGATGGAGAATATATTGGCGCATATAGTGTAGGTAATTTTTTCAAAGGAAAATATGTTGGTGATAACGGAGAAATGTATAATGAGAAATCATTAGGGGTGGAGATTTATGGACTTTCAAGTAAATCTTTACTAACTGTTGCAGAAATGATTGCTCAGGAATTTATGCAACGAACCGTGTTAGTGAAAGATTTAAATAAAAACAAAATCTACACAGCAGATACAATACCTTGCAACTTGCTCAGTTTTAGGTGTTAAAGAGGAGTTAAAGAGGAGTTATCGCTTCGCTCGGAGTTAAAGGGACGTTTGCCATGTCAGACATTTGTCACTTTAACTACCCTTTAACTTCTCTTTAACTACCCTTTAACTCCACAACAAGTGAAGCGTTATCGCTTGCGCTTTCGCAGAAAGAAACTTGTATTTATTAACTAAATATTCATATTACTATGAGAAAGCTTACAATTATCATTACAGACGAACTTGACACTATGTACGATGTAAAACTTGTGAGGTCAAGAGAATTATTTATTGATGACACCATGACTGACAGCGAAATTGCAGCATTTGCCAAGAAGCATGCAGAAGACATTTCGTTGCAGAACAATCGCGCCATCGCAAATTATCTTGGCGTATCAGAGGATATTGAGGATGACAAAAATAGCGGATTCGCCGTGACAACACCAAACTTTGAGTACACAGTCGATGCAACCGGTTACTAAGATACTGGCTTCCAGCCAGAACACGACGAAACTCTTACCTTTGTAGGCGATTATAGAAATTGTTCTAAATGTAGGATGTTA
>JAKSLL010000046.1 GCA_024401215.1 Bacteroidaceae bacterium | reverse complement strand
TGGTAAATCTTGTTCTGAGTTTACCATCTTGTGCCTAAAAGTATATCATTACCTAATTTCAAGAGCGTTCATACACATTATTATACATGAACGCAAATAACATTTTTGATATACGCTATCAGCAAACAGAGGACAATCAACAACAACAAATGCTCTTGGTATGCGAGAGATGCAAGCCAAGGTGTCAAGGACAGACAAAGGGTTTTAGATTTTTGTCGTCTCGACTTTTGATACACCCTCACCGATGTTTGATGCCTATGAAAAACATCCCCCAAACACTATGTTTGATGCATCTTATAAAAAAAAATCTCTACTTGTACCATGATTTGAAACAATCTCCCATTATCTTTGCAAACACAATTAGAAAAGATGCACTTTTTTTGTGTATATTTGCAAGTGCTAACAAATAAGATAAATCGATATGGATATAAAGAACATGAAAGTTAATGGTGAGGATGTGCCTGTGAATCGTCAGGAGTTTCGTTTGGTGACAAATCCAGATGTCTCTTTTGAGGATTATGGATGGACAAAAGAATTTGTGGAGGATATGCTCTGTGTGGCAGAGAACGAGCCAGAACATGAATGGATGAGTGACCATGAGATTCTCAACAATCTTGGCATTGTGTATAGTGAAGCTGTTGGTGTTGAGCAAGACATGGAGAAAGCAATCATGTATTTTGAGAAAGCAATTGCGCTTGATGATGACCTTGCCCGTAGCAATCTTGCAGACATCTATCGCAAGGGTGTTGGTGGTGTGCCAAAGAATGCCGAGAGAGCATTTGAACTATACAAGTCATGCAAGCTTCCTTATGCCTATTTCAGAGTAGGCGAGGCGTATGAGTATGGCAGAGGAGTAGAGCAGAACCTTGAAGAGGCAAAGCGCAACTACCGCATCGCATACGAGGCTGGTCATGGATTGGCAAGAAGAAAGTTGCAGACACTCCCATTTGTAGATGAATATGATGATGGTGAAGTGTGGGATGCACGTATGCTCGTCAAAGGGTATGTGGTAGTTTATAATTGTACACATGACGAAAATGGGTATAATAATGCATGCAGGTCTGATCAGATAAGATTAAAGAGACTTGCATCGGTAATACGAGGCTTTACAGGTTGCGCTCCACATGAATGTCCAAACGACACGATAAAAATGTTGTTTGATGATTTCAATGAAGGTCTTGTTCTCGAAAAATCTCCTATTTGTTTTAGTGATTATAAACGCATCCGAAATATTCTTGATGGGATAATGTCAGACGATTCAAGAATTAACGACTTATTTCGTATGCGGTATCATCGTAATCTATTGCGTGCAAGGTACGGAATGCTTAGAGCATTGATAGAATATAGAGTCCATAGTTACCAACTGCGAACCATTCATTCGGGTGTTCTGTGCTGTCCGCCTTTAGAAGGACTTGCCATGTATGCATGTGACAAATTGTACAACCCACATCTTGATGATTGTGATGATATTATTGATGAAATAATTGTATTGCTACTTGGTAAAATGTTCAAGAAGACAATAAGTACAAGAGAATTGCTGGAAAAGTATGACTATCCGATTTATACCGATGAGGAATTGCAGGATTGGGAATTAGATAATTGGTGAAATCTATCCATGCATCCGACACGGTATATGTTTTCCTTGTTTGCTTGAAAGAGTGCACCTTGCCTGATAGATTTGTCAGGATCCTTTACTCTTGCAGAAAAGTATTTGACTGATACAAGTTCTTGGTTTGGTTTCATAAACATCTCGAGTAATTTCACGAAATCTAACCAGTAGTACTTTTTTCATCTACAATCGGAGCGAAGTCCGTTGTAGAAATTAAAACCGTCAATATATACAATTACCCTTTGTTTTGTCTCCATAATATTTATAAAAAATAAGCCACCCTAATGAGAGTGGCGAGCCTTAGTATTTTTCACCTAAGGGGGATAAGTGTTGCAAGGTTATAGTTTTTCTTTGTGATATACAAATGAATAGTAGTGTTTTTTTGAAAAAGCTTCATTTTTGCTTGTTTTTTCTTCAGTGTACCATGATTTGAAACAATCTCCACTTAACTTTGCACTCGATAATAGATTAGTTAAACTGAAAATCGAGAAGTTATGAAAGAAAGGACGAAGTTTTTCAAAGAATGCCATTTGGCAGCAAGGCGAATGATTAAAGATTCATTTGCGCCTCTTTTCGTCAAATGTTGATAAAACATTAGTAATTATTTGTGGAAATAAGAAAAAAGATTTACCTTTGTATTCAAACGAGTGTAGTTTGACACCGTATAGACAAATTATAATCACTAACAACGTTTTGATATGACACACTTTATGGGATTTTCAATGCGTGCTGATGGTAAGACTGTAAAGCAGGCAAAACGTATTCATACAGGAAAAGAACACGAAAATGTTAGAGTTACCGTTACAAGACCAATGCGACGTGATATTCGTACCGTGCCTGTTGGAGAACCTATCAACTGGCGAGCATTGTATAATTGATGCTGTATTGGATACAGGTTCGCAACGAACTGCAATTAGTGAGGATGCCTTTAATGCTATAGGACTAGAGCGTGGGGCGGATGCTCACGTTCAAGGAAGCGCAGGTGTTTCTGAGGGATGGGAAACCGAATGCAAAGTCATGCTCACAGAGTATGATCAATGGGAGGTGGTTGTTGATGTGTTGCCTAATCTGCCAGTACACATGGTAATAGGCATGGACATCATATCAACAGGTAACCTTTCTCTTAAGTATGAAGATAGTGGTTACACTTTTAGATTTGAACAATTGTAGTAATATCTTATAATAATAGACAAGTATGCAAGTGAGGACGTTTGACTACGTCGAGCTTCGGTTCACTCTTGCAAAAAACATAAAGTGGCGATTAATCTGCGAAAGACTAATCGCCACTTTATTTCTATAAATGGTTACGCTTCTTTTGAATCTGCAGACTTGAGGAAGTTGAATTGCTAATTCAAACTCTTCTCCAAGTCAGTCTTGTATTTGAATTTGTCGAAATGTGTGAATCCCAATGTCTGCAGGTATTCCTTGCTTTTCTCTACATTTTGTTTGTTGTTGTAGGACGGTATTAGTGGGAGACGAATGATGCATTTGTCTTGAAGTCCTTTGTCGGCGATGTATTTGAGATTGCTTATTGTTCGTTCGTTAGATATGCGAGTGTAAGCTTGGTATATCTGGCTATCCATATCTTTGATGTCGATGATGAGTGTCTTTGTACTCTCGACAATAGCTTTAATGTTTGTGAGAGGCACATTCATCGATGTCTCGATGTTGAGATTCCACATTTCAGGCATGCGCTCTCGTAGCTCGTTGATGAACTGCGGATGCATGAGCGGCTCTCCGCCTCCGATGGTCAGTCCTCCTCCTGTAGCAAGGAAATAGAGGTTGTCAATCATGCTTTCCTCTATAACTTCGCTGGCTGTCATCTCCCTGCATTTGTAGTTGCTGTCCTGGCATTGGCTGTTAAGGCAGTATTTGCATCTCAGCGGACATCCGTGAAGGGCGATGAGTGTTGTCACACCTTCGCCGTCGCTGCCAATCCTGTGTCGTTCAAAACCGAAAATCTTTACTCGTTCCTCTGTCATAAAATACCGATGATTTCTTTAAGGGTGTTGACTTCATAATTCACTGGTTCAGGGGTGGTGAAATCCTCTGGGTGGGCATTGAAAAACAATGTGTCCAAGCCTGCATTCTGCGCTCCTTTAATGTCGGTATAGAAGTTGTCGCCAATCATTATAGTAGTGTCTTTCTGTGCCTTTGTCGCGTTGAGAGCGTAGTCAAAAAACTGCGCTGACGGTTTGTTGGCACCAGCGTCTTCGCTGAGAATTATAGAGTCGAAATAGTCTATCAATCCGCAAGCATTGAGCTTCTTGTATTGCACCTCATGGAAGCCGTTGCTGCAGATGTGAAGGCGGTAGCCTTTGTCTTTAAGATAGTCCATAAGTTCGTGAGCCCCAGCAACAACTCCTGGTTTGTTGGAGCAGAGGTCGAGGAACACGTCGCTGACCTTCAAGCAGAATTCTCTTGTTGGATTCAGATTCTTTCCAAGACTCAGCGGACGACGGAAACGCTCAACGATGAGGTAGTCTCTGTCGATCTCCCCCTTGGCATACTGGCTCCATAGGATGACATTTGTCTCCCAATAGTTGTCATAAAATATGCTTGGTTCGTCAAAGTGCTTTTCGAGGTGGAATATGTCGTACAGCTCTTTTAGCGATAATATGGCATTGCCGCGTGTGTCGTAAAGCGTGTCATCGAAATCGATGAATATGTCGGTGTATTGTTTCATTGTCAATAAATATTTTCTGTATCACAAAATTATGAAAAAGATATATGAGAAACAAACAAATCAGAAGAGAGTTCTGCTAAAAAAGCATAAAAGGTCATAATCAGTTGTTAACGACTATAAAATGCTCTTGTACAGGTGTAAGTCTTTTGCTACTTTTGTCGATTGTTTAGGATTGATATAAGGAAGGGCGTAAACCCTTCATTGACTTGTTTTCTAAGTAGGCTACCGCCAAGTGGCCCTATCCGCAACAGGCAAGAATGAGTCCACGCCCTATGACGTGAACTTCCCGTTCAGCTTGTTCCCGCGGATGAATGTTTGGCGGTATTCACTTAGAAGAGAACAAGAGCCGTGAAGCTCTGTATGTGATTACTATGTTATTGCTTTATACTGTCTGTTTCTTATCAAATAGTTTTTTGTTGCAAGCAAAAACAGTTAAAAACGCAAAGAGGTTATAGATTTTTTTGTTCAAATGAAAATGAAATTGTACTTTTGCACTAAAGTTGGAAAAACGGGCAAAAACACCCAGTTTGATTATAGAAAAGCGGACAAACATCGAACAATGATACATAGAAAAGCGGACGAGTGGATAGATAACCACTTCAGAAATACGAAGAAAGCGTTGTTGTTGACGGGTGCCAGACAGGTTGGTAAGACGTATGCAGTAAGGCGTGCGGCAGAGAGACTTGGATGGCATCTGGTGGAAATGAATTTTCTGCTGCAACCAGAGACAATCGACATAGTAAGAGGTGCAGGTGACATCAAGGAGGTGTTGCTTCGCATTTCGGCTTACGCTAATGTGCCTCTGGATTGGGCAAAGACGCTGATATTCTTTGATGAGGTGGAGGAATATCCAGATGTGATGACGTGGGTGAAGGCTTTTGTGGACAAAGGGTATCATCTGGCGTTGAGCGGAAGTCTGTTAGGAGTGGAACTGAATAATGTACGTTCTGTGCCTGTCGGCTACATGGACGAGAAGCAGATTTTCCCTTGTGACTTTGAGGAGTTTATCAGAGCCGTTGGAGTGCAAGATACAGTAATCGAATCAATTCGTGACGCTTGGAATGAACGTAAGCCAGTCGATGCTTATGTGCATCAGAAGATGATGCTGTTGTTAAACCTCTATCTATTGGTGGGCGGAATGCCTGCTGCTGTACAGACCTATCTGGATACGAACGATATGCAGAGGGTGCTGTTGGAACAGAGGTCGATATTGGCATTATACAAGAAAGACATCGGGAGATATGATCCTGAGGACAAATTGTATATCAATGACATATTTGACCTGATTCCACCAGAACTGAATGCAAAGAACAAACGCTTTATCCTGAAAAAATTGAACGAGCATTTCAAGTTCAGCAGACATGAAAATAGCTTCACATGGCTGAGGGATGCGGATATGGCTTTGCCTACGCATTGTGCCGAGGAGCCTAAGGTTCCGCTGGTTTTGAGTAAGGCGAGCAACTTGTTCAAATTGTTCCAAAATGATGTGGGACTATTGGCATGTCAATATGCAGATGGCATACAGTTAAGGATTCTGCAAGGTGAGACGAACATCAATTATGGTGCTATATATGAGAACCTGACCGCTCAGGAACTTCATGCACATGGATGGAGTCTGTTTTACTTCCAAAACAAGAAACAAGGTGAACTGGATTTCCTGCTGGAGAAGGATACGGAGATCATTCCATTGGAAGTAAAGTCGGGCAAGGACTACGCACGTCATGTAGCATTGAACAACGTGATGTCAAACCCTGAATACGGCATTCAGAAGGCGATAGTGCTATGCAATGACAATTTGAGTACTCGCGGTAATATTACGTATGCACCTATCTATATGCTAATGTTCATTGAGAAGTTGAAAGACGAGGAGCCTAAGATATATAAGCTGGATCTTGGAGGACTGATTTAGAAGATTCGCGATTGAATAGTAGAGAGACATATAAAAAATGGAAATATCAATCAATAAAATTAAAGTACAGCTCTTTTAGCGATAATATGGCATTGCCGCGTGTGTCGTAAAGCGTGTCATCGAAATCGATGAATATGTCGGTGTATTGTTTCATTGTCAATAAATATTTTCTGTATCACAAAATTATGAAAAAGATATATGAGAAACAAACAAATCAGAAGAGAGTTCTGCTAAAAAAGCATAAAAGGTCATAATCAGTTGTTAACGACTATAAAATGCTCTTGTGCAGGTGTAAGTCTTTTGCTACTTTTGTCGTGAAATGAAAAAGTTCACACAGAATATTATCCTTATAGTTGCAGCCTTCTTCCTCTTTATGGATGGAGCAGCTGCGCCTCTGCCTGCCAAGAAGCCTGTGCAGATAGTGCTGAGATATCAGAGGCAGGGGAAGTGCGATTTCTATCCAAGCAAGTCCTTCCACATTCGTCTCATGGATCCTTATTATAAGAAAGAAGAAAAGGTCAATTCGGAGTATCTGCTCGATAATATGTCTAAGCTTGACTTCTATCTCTATCATCCGGTGTATGACGTGATAATAGATGGCGGGCGCAGCATTCCGTTTTATGTAGAACCGGGTGACACTCTGATGATAGACATTGCTGCTACAGGACAAGTCAATTCATATACGAGGAAGAATGGGGAAGCGGTGAAGTATGAAAACCTGCTTCGTCATGACATCTCAAATAATGTATTTTATGATGCGGATATGTTTGCTGCCGATAAGGACGGGGTGTCGTTCCCTTTTTTTGTGGAGAGGGTAAAGGAGCGCATGAATGCTGCCATTGCAGATGTCAATGCTGTGGCTGATAAGTGGAATTTCTCGGATGAGGAACGCTCGCTTGCTGTCGATAATGTTCGTCTGCAGTTTGGGGTGTGGATATTTGAGTATGCCCCTTTTGTGACGAGCGAGATGGCTAACTATTCACATGTTCACTCTGAGGGGTGGCAGTCATTGCCACAGCAAGATACGCAGATAGAGATGCTGGCGGACACCCGCAATTACCGGTTTATGAAGGATATGCCGTTTAATGACAGTATATGTATTTCATCAAGGTATTACTCGCAGTTTGTGAGCAGTTATCAGCATGCTCTTGTGCTCAATCATGACCAGCATCTGTATTATGGGGAGTCGGAGGAGGATGTCGTGAGGATGGATTCGGCTTTCGTGGCTAAAGACCTTGCTATGACAGAGGCTGATGAACCGTCGCTATTTGTGAGGGCGGCTCTTGAAATCAAGCATGTAGAACTGCCCGAAGACCCTGTGAGAGATGGCAGCATAGCCTTGAAGGAGGTTCAAGTGATAGGTCTTGACCATTTCTACCGTCGCTTCGGAAAAGCTGAAGAGCCTGATTATAAGAAGATGGCTAAAGAGTATTGGAATCCAGCTACCTATTATAAGGGAATGAATATAGATTATCTGTTTAACATGAAGAAAGTTAGGCGATATAAGCATGCCAAGAAGGTTGTTGAGAAGTTGAGCAAGGACGATGCCTACCGCGAACTTCTTGACAAAGCCTACGAGGAGGAGACGGGGGAGAAGGTCAGAAGGTGACGTTAATACTCTTATTCTTCATTGCCTTCTTCATATTCACCTTCAGACTGGAGAGAGTGCAGCTCATATTCCATGGCAAGCTTGTGCATGCCTGTACCTGTGTCGGGAAGGAATGAGCAGTGGATGCTTATCTGTGGTGCCCCGTATTCGGAAGGACAAATCTCACCCTCTTCGTATTTGCAGAAAATGGAGTTTGGGTCGCCAATTTCACCTATCCATGGATCGAGACTTGGGATAGGGAATGAGTCTGGCGAATTGTAACGGTCGTATATCTTGTTATGGTCGAAGCCGTCAACCTCCTTTATTTTGCTGTAGAGCAGCGACTGGTATTCTTTCTTTATCTCGTTGGAAGTGAGGATGTCATTCCAACTGATGTGTTTGGCATTCTTGTTGTCGAAGGTTGTGCTGAAAGATATAGTGTTCTGCTTGTCGCCTCTTATGTCTTTTTTGTTGATAGTCAATGTTGTGAATACGGGATTGTCTATGATTACAAATGCCTCAAGTTTATAATCCCAACAGCCATTACCATTATTTTCTTTCTCTGCAGCAAATCTCTTGATGGCATCATTCTGTACTGCCTGCTTGAGAGTATAGCTGTCTTCGTTTATCTTGGAGATTAAGAACTGCTCTGCTGCTTTGTGAACATTCCCTTTGAGTTTGCAGAGGTCGATGGCGACTGTATAGTGTGAAATATGGCCATTGTAAGCTACGCTGTCGCGGAAAGTGAAGACGGAAGGTGTGAGCTGAGTGCGGGTTTTGTATTCGTTTAGAGTTGAAAGACCGAACTTTCCTGTTGCCACATTATAGAAATAGTAGCTTTTCAGTTCGCTGTCTTCCTTTAGTTCCACCCACAGCTGTTTTTTGTTGATATGTATTGTTGTCTCGGGGAGAGATGTTCCCTCACCGACATACATGATAGGGTAGGCTGTCTGACTGCCATCTTGCTTGACAACAACGAACTTCTTCTCTCCATCGCCCCCGTTATTGTTTGTGAGATGAAGAAGTCCGACTTTGAAGCCATCGCCTTTGGCCTTGCACCACTCATAGGTCCGTTCGCCTGTCATGTTGACAAAATCTCCAACCTTTTCGTCCATCAGTCTTGCTGACGGATTGAATTTGTAGTCGAGCCTGATGCAGTTTCTTGTGTTAAGATTCTGAGCACCAGCAATGCTGATGCTCAGAATCATTATGCAGATAGTGATTATTCTTTTCATTTTGTGATGATTATAAATCCGCCTTGGTCTGCCATTGTTACGTTGACAGCCTTGCCTGTGCCCTTGATGGTCTTAAGTTCTGGTTCGCGGTTTTTCATATTGTCAGAGTAGAGCTGTGCCTCTGCTCCCTTGCTGAGCATAGGAAGGTCGAGCTTGAGAGTGAGAGGTGCGCCAGTGGCGTTGTTGCCGGCGATATACCACTTGTCGCCAGAGCGTCGTGCGAGCACCACATACTTGCCTGGGTATCCGTCGATGAATCGTGTCTCGTCCCATGTTGTTGGCACATCACGCAGGAAGTCCATGCTCACCTTTGGTGCAGGCGCTCCCTCAGCGTTGTAGTCAATGCCTCCCTGGCCGTTGTCGCCTAAGTTCTCAGGAGTGATGGCGAAATTCTGAATAGGATTTTGGAAGAGCACACATGTTGCCAGCTCATGCACATCTGTTGTCTTGCGTGTGTTGCCGCCTTTGTTGCCTTTGTTGATGTGACGGTTGAGGAAGCATCCGCCGAACTCCATGCAGCCGATGGCATTGCGGATGAATGGGTGAGTGGCAGCGTCCTTTGCCTCCTTGTCGGCTGCGCCCTGAGAGAAGAAGATGTTTTCGGAAGCGAGTACTGCCTCACTGCCCACATAGTTAGGATACATGCGTTCCCATCCGCGTGGTATTGTACATCCGTGGAAGATGACCATGATGCCATATTCGTTAGCGTCAGAGAGAATTTCCTCATAGAGGCGCATAGTCTCTTGCTTGTCGCCGCCGAAGAAGTCAACCTTGATGCCTTTCACTCCAAGGGCCTGCATCCATTTCATCCATTTCTTGCGTTCTATGGCATTGTCCATCCTGTTGATAGGACCTTGTTCGATGTCGTTCCAGTAGCCGCTTGAACTGTACCACAGGAACACGTCAACGCCTTCTTTCTGAGTGTCTTTGATGAATTTCTCCATCTTCTCGGTGCCGATATTTGTGTCCCACCAGTTGTCAACAAGCACATACTGGAAGCCCATAGCCTTTGAGAGCTTGGCGTATTCGGTGAGGTCTTTCACGTTGATGGAGTTGTCTTGCCACACAATCCATGACCATGTGCCTTTGCCGTATTTGTAATTCTTTGACGCTTCATACTTCTGCTCGACGTAGTCCCAAGGTATGGTAGTCTCTACGATAGGCTTGAGGTTGTTGCCTACGGTGATTGTGCGCCAAGGAGTAGAACCAGGGAGTGCGAATGCAGGCTCTACAGTTCCGTTGCCTCCATTCTCTTCTGGCATAGGGAACTCTATGGTGTAGAGGCCGTCGCCTGTCATGTCGGAGAGGCGTGACGCACAATAGTGGCTGTCAACACCTGTCTCGCTGATGAGCACCCATCCGTCCTTGTCGTTCTTGTCGGCAGCTTTCACATGATAGAGGGCAGGGAAGGTATATCCATGTCCGAACTGTGACTTTGTTGTCATTGGTTCGTCATATTTATACTCCTCCTCGTATGATGGTTTTGTGCCTTTCCATCCCACCATGGCATGGCTCTGAGGTGTGAGGAATGTCGTTGTCTGGCTTGGGAAATCGAACCCTGTGGCTTCCTTGAGGATGCGTATAGAGAACTTCTTGCCGTTCGCTTTGCTTGCATGGTTTGGGATGCTGTAGCGGAATGCCACGTCATTGTTGCTTACTCGGAAGTCAATGTCGAATAAGTTGCCTTTGGCATTTTTCATCTGCACCTTAAGCTGGTTGGCATTGACATGCACATTGCTGAACTTGCTTACACGAAGGTCGTAGTTGAATTCAAAATGTGCTTCGCCTTTGCCGACGAAAGAGATGTTCTGTGAGTAGTCGCCGTTGTCTGCAATGAAGCCAAGCGGACTGTTGTCGAGCATCTGCTTTCCGTCATACAGAACTTCGTAAACAGGCTTTCCGTCTTTCACGTCAACATTCACTTTGAGCTTGCCGTCAGGGCTGCTAACTGATGCCACTTGTGCAATAGCAGGGGCACAAGCGATGAGCATTGGTAGAAGAAGAGTTTTTTTGTTCATATTAAATATAGTATGTTAGTATTCAGATTTAGTTTTCAGATATTGTGTTGCCACAACAAGGTACGAAGATAGTGCTATTTTGTTAATCATCCAAACTTAATGTAAAGAAGGTTGTTATATTCTGCGCTTTTTCTTTGTTTTCTGACATTGCAACCTTCCTTTTGTCATTTTGCTCTTTTATCATGTGTTGTATCTGACAATTCATCATGATATTGCAATAATTGTAAATTCTCCGCTCTCGTTATGAATGTTTTCACTATTTTTGCACACGATTAAGTTGGTGCTTACAATTATTATTTGATACAAGAGAACGCAGCAAATAAAGAAAACACTTGCTCTATCATTAAGTGACGTGTAAAAAACGGATTCTTTTAATGAAAAACAAAATTCAACAAATATTATAATGAAAGCAATATTATTATCAGTATTTATGCTGTTATGCTCTCAGGCTTCTTTTGCTCAGAAGTCGATTGTTGCTGGCGACATGAACGGCGACAACAAACTCGACATTGAAGATGTGACGCTCATGGTCAGCACAATGTTGGGAAAGAGAGATAAGATTGGTGCTATGGTGTTAGAGGGTGATGCCGTAAAGAAAGATCCGCCTATGTCTTCAAGTGGCAACGCTGGTGGTCATGACTATGTTGACCTCGGTCTTCCAAGCGGCACCCTGTGGGCTACATGCAATGTGGGAGCAAGCACTCCTGAAGGCTTTGGCAATTATTATGCGTGGGGAGAGACATCAAGTAAGTTTTATTGCAAGTGGTCAACATACAGGTGGTCAAAAGGCGAATATTATGAACTTACTAAGTATAATCATAACAGTGGGTATGGTGCTGTCGATAATAAGACAACCCTTGACCTTTCCGATGATGCAGCGTACGTGCACTGGGGCAGCATGTGGCGTATGCCTACTGATGCAGAGCAGGAAGAACTGATAAATGCATGCTGGTTTGAATCTACAAGACGGAATGGAGTGCCTGGACACAAGGGTGTGTCAAAATACAATGGTAATACAATTTTCTTCCCTGATGCAGGCTACCGTAACGATGACTACTGGGCATGCAGGGAAGAAACTGGGTACACTGAATCTGAAGGTTACTACTGGTCAAGAATATTGAGTCCGAATAGTCCTGCTGATGCATGTATTCTTCATTTTTGGGGTATATATAGAAGTTGTGGTATGTTCCTTCGCGACCTTGGTATGCCTGTTCGTGCTGTTGTTCGTTAAGTTTTAAAATTAAATCAATACACCCATTTTAGCAATACAGCTTATATATGAGAAAAATTATGCTTATGCTTGCCATGATGCTCAGCGTCATGACGGCTTCAGCTCAGAAAGAAATAGTCATCGGTGATATGAATGGTGACAATGAGATAAATATGGAAGATTTGAATTGTCTGATAAGCACAATTCTTGGCAAGACAGAGGAGAAGGAGTTTGCCCTGTATGACCCTTGTTCATCTGACGCCTTCGAAATGGAATCTTCAAATGGTTGGACACAGACGGGGTCATGGTCTAAAATAGGTATGGGTATTACAGAGGCTTATGGTGGTTGGGATGCCAATACAAATAATGACTACAACACTCATACAACACTCACACTCCCTAAGGGGCACTATAAGCTTACAGGCTATGCTTTTTACCGAAGTGGTGAGTTTTTTGACACAGACGAAGAGACATCGCTTGCTTATATGTATGCTGGCGACAGTAGTGTGAAGGTTGTCACTCTTGCAAGTGTTCCGCATTCTGTTTACCCTAATAGCTTAGATGATGCATTGAATGCTTTCTATACTGATGGCGATTACAAGAATGTGCTTTATTTCAAGGTGGAAGAAGACAATACCGAAGTGGAGATTGGCTATAAGGGCACACATGACCCTCGCACGTCAAAGAGCTGGTTCATCTGTGGCAAGCTTTCTCTTGAGCAGCTTCCTGATTACGAATATGTGGATCTTGGTCTTCCTTCTGGCACCCTCTGGGCAACAATGAATGTAGGAGCAGTATCGCCAGAGGATTTTGGTGGATATTACGCTTGGGGAGAGACAAAGGCATACAGTGAGGAGGATGTAAGCAATGCTCGTAACTATAGTTTTACAAAAAGTTATGTTAGAGAGAATTTCTCTTGGAACACATATAAATGGGGATTATCAAAATCGCTGACTAAGTATTGTGCTACTAGTGAATATGGTACTGTTGATGGAAGGAAAACTCTCGAACTCTCAGATGATGCTGCTTATGTGAATTGGGGCAGCGGATGGAGAATGCCTGATTTCGACGAAGTGGTTGAGCTTTTTAATGGCTGTAAATGGACTAGTGGGGCTTTCCATGATGTTTGGGGGTATTGGGGAGTGTCCAAGTATAACGGCAATAAGATTTTCCTTCCAGGTTCTGGCTATCGCGGCCCAAGTTCATTAAGGGATGGTCTATATGGTTACTATTGGTCAAGTACGCTTGACGAGAATTATAGTCATAGTGCTTTGGGACTATTCTTCGATGCTACAAGGTTTCTAACAAAATTTAATAGTGAACGTTGTTATGGTCGCCCTGTTCGTGCTGTACGTAGATAGTACAAAGGCAATGAATGGGTTATTTATAATAAGTAAGTAATCAAAATTATTTTTATATTTATCAAGAATTTAGAGAAAATAGAGATTTCATCTTTCAGTTTGTAGCAAACTGTTCTTTTTGATTCAGAATTAAATCGTTACGATTGGAATTAAGAGAAGCCATCCGGATGGCATTTCTCTCATTCTCTTCATTGGCTTCGCCGAGGCTAAAGGTTCTTGATTATAAAAAATAATTTTGATCAGACACTTACTTGGTAACTGCTCGAAATAATTGCGTGCAGTTACCTTTTTTTATCAGTTTCTTCAATTCTGTTTATTTGTCGTATTTTGTCTTGATAAATACAGATGTAGGGATTTTGTCACTTTATACAAGAAAAATGACTTGTTATGTTGAAAAACATGTTCTTGTTTGTGTGTGTTATTGATAATGTTTGTAAATTTGTAAAAAAATAATTCGTAAATCTAATAAAATTATGTCATTCTTACAGTCTATTATCAGTTCTGTTGTTCATTCAGTATCTTATCATCTTACAAGTAAGATCTCTAATCCTATTGCAAGAAGTGTGGCTTCGAGCGCATCTTATGCTGTGTCACAGAAAATTGTCGATGCAAGCAACAAGGCAATAAATAAAGCTTCGGAAAAAAAGAAGGAGGCAGTGAATGATGCCCCACAGCAGGAGGAAACTCCTCAGCAGTAATCTTTCTGCTTCTTTTTGGAGAAATAGTAAAAAGAGTAGCATGCCATTCCTGCATGTTACTCTTTTTATGGTCATGGCACATCTCGCGCTCTTGCTTGGTCATATTGACCAATCCATATTTGCTAAGTAGGTGATCAAAATTAGTTTTATAATAGATATACTCTATTTTGATGCAGATTACTATCTTCAGCTGAAGGAGCTATGCGGGCATAGTGACTGAGGATGAAGTAGTAAGGTGCGCAAAAGAGAGTATAGATATTAAGAATACACATACGAGGATGAACATATAAATAATTTTGATTACCTACTTAAGTTATACAACCAATAAGCTTTCGCCCTCTTCCTTTATGCTCCAGAAAGCGATGCCTTTTTCTGTGCAGAAAGGTTCCATGCGCCAGGCAGATTCGAATCCGCTCATTACGAAGTGCATAGGGACAAACATCTTTACCTTGAATCTGTCGATGAACTGTCTTGCCCCGAGGGTGTATCCGTTGCCTATGCGTCCGTCAACGGGAAACATGACAAGGTCGAATGAATCGGTGATCTTGCGGATGTCTTTTAGCTCACCAAGAAACATTTTTTCTTCTGCTAAGGGATTTACCTGTCCAAACTCGTCACTTACAATGCTCTGAGGCACATTTTCTTCCGACAAGAATCGTGCGTACCAATTACATAAGTCGCCAGCATGGAAAATACGCTTCCCGTCTGTCTCAACAATCCAGCTGACTCCGCTGTCATTGCTGCCAGTGGCGGTAACCGTTATGTTGTCGTCCTGCCACGTTCCACCTTTGGCAATCCACACATCAGCATCTCCTTTCTCTGCTCTTCGCCGTTTCTGAATGTCTTTTGAGAGGATGTATGTAATGTTCTCCTTCTGCCTCTTCCACGAGAAAATTTTCCGCGTGAAATGGTCTTCATGGAAATGGCTGCTGAAGACGTATATGGGCTTGCTTGAGGCGAGAGCATGCGACATTGCTCCAGAAGGATCCATCCAGTAGTCAAAGACAAGGAAGCATCTTTCTGTTTCGAGCAAGAATCCGCTATGAAATATGTATGTTAGTTTCATTGCAAAGTTGATGTCAGGAATCACAAGTGAGTGTTCTCGGAGAAGTTGTGGGAAAAGGATGCTTATGGTAGAGATGACTATTACCAGGCGTAATCCATCTTTATAACCAAGACACGAAGCTTTTGATTGGAAGCCGAAGTCTTGACTTTCGCTATGTGCCAGTCGTCTGGGAACATAATATTGAAAGTGCCAGGGATAGACTCGAATCTTTCAAGTTTGTCTGCATCGAAAGAATACTCAAGACGGTCGGTCTTGTAGGGTGCGAGTGGGGAAGAGCTGTCGTGGTCTAAACGGGCAAAGCCTTCTGTGCCGCGCACCACATACATGAAGTCAATCTTCTCTCTATGGCTTTCACTGCCTTTGCCTGCTTTGAGGTCGTTCTCGCTGCACCAGTTTTCGCTGTCCTCTACGCTGACGGTGAGTGAAGTGCCAGGGATAGGGGTGCGACCTGCAGGGATGGCAAGCAGGTCTGTCTCTTGAAGCCAGCGGAACAAAGCCTGCCATTGTGAAGGATTGCGATGATACTGGATGTAGAAGTCTGTTATGTTGACAGTTGGGGCGGGCACAGCTTTTGTGAATCCATTTTTCCATTCTCCTTTCTTAATCCACTTTTGTGCTAACTTGTCCAACTCCTTTGGATACGAGTTTGTGTATGTCTGCGCATTGAGATTGATACTTAACCCAAGCATTATAATAAAAGAGCATATCTTGTTGTTTATCATATTTATATATGTGTTATATTGAAGTTTATGTATAGTATTACTTTCTGTTGTTATCCTATTGGTGTGAGTTCTCCTGTGACAGAATCCATTATATAGCCTTTCACAATAATGTCTTTTGGCACCAGCGGATGAATTCTTACTAAGTCAACAGTTTCTAGCACAGCTTCATCTGTGTTGTCGAATCCGTGAAGCCAGGATTCGAGGTCGATGCCGCAATGCTTCATCAGCGATATATGCTCTTCATCTATGCCACGTTTTCTCATAAGGTCAAGCATCTCTGCGCCATCCATGCCCTGTACGCCGCATGTGGTGTGCCCTATTATCATCACTTCGTTTACGCCAAGTTCGTAGATGGCGACAAGGAGTGAGCGCACAGTAGAGTCGAACGGGTTGGTGATTGTGCCGCCGGCATTCTTTATTATCTTTACGTCACCGTTCTTTATGCCGAGGGCGGCAGGGAGAAGTTGGACGAGACGGGTGTCCATGCAGGTTACGATGGCAATTTTGCGGTCAGGGTATTTGCTGGTAGCATATTGCTCATATCGTTTCTCAGCCACAAAGCGCCGGTTATATTCGAGCATTTCTGTCAGAGGGTCTTTCTCTTCAATCTGCTCATCAGATTTTTGTGTTGGCTCATCTTTTATGGTGTCAAGCAGTTGCTGAGCCATTGTGTGTCCCATGGCAGCAGCCTGGCTTAACAGCTCCTTAGCCTTTGCGATATCTTTTTCTACTCCATTGCCGTTGAGAAATCTGCGGCCTACAGAGAAGTTTATTTCTGCTTCTTCATCGTATGCGTTCATATTCTTGTTTTATTGTACTAAGTAGGTAATCAAATATTTTTGCAAATATACTAAAAGTACAATTCATATCATCTGCCAAGTGAAAGAAAAGATATTGGCATTGTGAAAATTCCTTCTTTGTTTGGTATATAGAAAAGAATTGTGTACATTTGTGGCACGAAATTTAATTGATAAAAAGTTGAGATGTATTTAGTATGAAAATGAAACGATTATTCTTACCCACACTGGCTATGGCGATGATGGGGAGCGCTATAGCTAACGCAGCAACAATGAATGAGATGTATGAAGTGCGAACTGTTGCTTCAAACATGATGCAGACAAGTGACAACCCTTATCGTTGGTTGAGCGTAGAAGTGCTTACTGTCAATGACCTTTCTCAGTTTACAAAGGCAGAGCTGCGTTTTCTACGTTATTCTATATATGCCCAGCATGAGTATAAGTTCCTGAATCAGAATCTTGTGTCATACTTCATGAAATTCAGCTGGTATCGTCCGATGTATCGCAACATCAGCGACAAACTGACAACGGTGGAGAAAGCCAATGTGGCGACAATCATCATAGCAGAAGATTTGCTTGATGACACATCAGGGACTTTAAGCGCTGATGCCATGGCAAAGATGGAGACAAAGAGAAAGGCTGCAGCGGTGAAGGAGATAGCTCTTGTCGTTTGGTCAGCAAAGGTGAATGACAACGACCGAAAGACTCTGTCGCCAACATGGTTTAGCAATGCGCTGAAGATGTTGAATGACAATCCACAGTCTAATGCAGATGAGCCATATTCTGATGTTCGTGTTCTTCTGTCGTCGAAAGGTCTTCCAATCAAGGCTTCAGAACTTCTCCAGTATAAGAAGGTGAGGACACATCAGATATTCAAAAATTCGGGTTTGGTGTCGTATGACTACTTCGGATGTAAGTTCTATCAGGAAGGTCAGAAACTCCTTTTCGATAAGACTGGTGGTTCGCAGCGTCTGTGCGGTGAGATATCAAGAAAAGACAATAACTATCTTGTCATCACTGGTGCGCGATATTTGAGCGGAGTGAAACCTCTGTCATATAACGATTCTCGTGATGGTACTGCAGGCATCATCAAGAAGGTGTCGGCAGATAAGGTCGTCATGCTCTGCCGAATGATGAGTGGAGGATATGAGTTATACGAATTCTCAAAATAGTCAACTGTTTATTAAGTAGGTTGAGAATCTTGTCAAGATTATTCATTTACAAGATTCGCTATATTTGTTGTGGAGTTAAAGAGAAGTTAAAGGGTGGTTAAAGTGACGAATGTCTGTACTTTAACAAATACAAGTTTCTTTCTGCGAAAGCGCAAGCGATAACGCAAGCTCCACTTGTTGTGGAGTTAAAGGGTAGTTAAAGAGAAGTTAAAGGGTGGTTAAAGTGACGAATGTCTGTACATGGCAAACGTCCTTTTAACTCAGAGCGAAGCGATAACTTCTCTTTAACTCCACTTTAACTCCCCGAAACGAGCAAGTTGCAAACTTGAAAGTTGAATTTTTCATACTACTTTAACAAACCGAAATCCCCCATTTGTCTTGATTCAAATGTCTCTTACGAGTCCCTTAAATTTCATACAAACAGATGTATGGAAGCTTTGCTTTGTCATTAAAGTGTTGTGTAATCATAATACGTTGATTGCAAGTAATATGTGATGCTTTTGTGAAATCTTTGTAAAATCATTTTCATGCCTTTTTTGCAATTGTAAAATATTTGTGAAATGCTTTTTGATGACATTTCGACGCATTGTTAATAACTTTGCTGCAGAAAGTTAAACCACAAAAGCAATTTGAATATGAAAAGATTTCTAACATCTCTCGCATGTCTTATATTTACAATGATTTCTGTAGCACAAACCACAGGCATGAAACCTTATACGGTAAGCATTCAAGAACTTGAACCGTATAAAGTAAAAGATAAGAAAAGAAAGGCTGAATTAAAAGCAAAACACCAGAAACGCAAGTTCAAGCCAAGCAAGCGAGGCAAAGACAGTTATTTGACTATTGCCTATAAAGATGTATTCTCGAAATACTCAGATGCAATTGCCATTTATAAGATTGCACCTTCATTCAGCCCTGCATGTTATCTTATAATAGAATCAGACAAACTCATATTCGAGAAGCGTGAATGGGGAAATGTGGAATCTGATGACGCAAATGAAAGAATAAACGTGACAAAAAGAACGGCTGCTGTTGACAAGGAGTTCAGAGTCGCAATAACTGATTTGCTTGAGATAGCCTCTCGCACGGCATCATCCATACATGATGATGGCATTATATGTGACGGCACGAGATGTTCAATCATTCCGTATTCAGGATTCACGGAGTACAGTGACATTGTGGCTGCTTATACTCATGAACCACGGCATGGCACTCCAGCATGTAACTTTGTCAATGTGATGGGCGATGTATGCCAAATGGTGGATGAAAAGCAGACAAAGAACTGGAGAGAGCTAATGCCCGCCATAGCAAAGAACTATGAAGACTTCCTGAAGTTCGTGCCAAAGGAATGCATGAATTATAATCGTTACGTGGCTACCTTAAAGAAGATGCAGCAGCTGGCAAAACAATAACATTCTACAACTATTGCCCTACTGAACACTTAAAGTCAAAAACCAAAGAGCTATAGACGACAAGAGATAAACCCAAATACATTTTGCAAATAGGTTGTCTAAACCTTCTTCTTTTGTAACATTTGTAACATGCCCTGTGTTACATGTGTAACATACAGCATGTTACAAGTGTTACACGCTGTGTGTTACGGATGTTACACGCAGTATATCTTTTTACACACGACAACACCCATTGTATGGTACTGGTTTTAGTTGACACATTCATTAGTTAATACTGCTCAGGTTGACACTTGCCTTGAATGCGTCCTGATTTAGTTGACAGTGCCCCGCGGTTAATCCTTCGAAGAACGCATTATTAGGAGAATCCCTACTAATAATAGGAAAAACCTTTTGTGATGTGTGTTATTTGGCGTAAATTTGTAATGTGAATTAATAATTACAGTTATGAATATAAATCTATCGTGTTATCATTCTATTTCCCTAATCAATAACTTACATTTGTTTTTTAATAGGGTATTGTGCTCTTTTGTGTTGTTTTTTGTTGTGCTTTGTGTAATGGCAAAGAATGTTGAACTGAAAGCGAAGGTGTGCGATGCAGAGACTGGAGAGGTATTGGAGTTCGTAAATGTGTCGGCGGAGAATGCACGAACTATGACAAACGCAGAAGGGCGTTTTGTGCTTAATGTTGATGAAGAAGCAATGGTGGAAATCAGCTGTGTGGGTTTTCAGACTATTAACATCAAGGCAAATAAAGTAGGAAAGCTGATAAAGATGAAACCGATGATTTTGAGAGAGGTGAAAGTTATTGCATGGGAACACACTCTCGCTATGGTTTCAAAGAAACTTAACAAGGAATACCCAAAGCGAGAAAGCAAAGATGCCCAGTATTTCTTCCGCATGACGACAGCAAAGAGGAAGAAGCAGCTTGTTGAGGCTTTTGTGCAGGCTAAGTCGGCTGTGAACCTTCGAGATATAAAAGTATTGAAGGGCAGGTACGGCCAGTTGTCGCAAGACGGTCTAACTCGTCCTGCAATAGCGAATATGAATTTTCATCACCCTCTTGAACTTGGCCCGCTTGTCCAAGAGTCTAAATTCTGGCAATTTCTCATTACGCCTTTCAGTTCGCCTAATGTTAAACAAGGCGCGGCATATTCTCCCACTTATACTCAGAGAAACACAGACATGGGCTTGTACGCGAAGAGGCTTATGCTCAATTATGATGTCACAGGCGAAGAACTTGTTGATGAAGGAGGGAACAACATATATAAGATAACCTTTGCGAAGAAGGACAAAGTGAAACGTACCTCAATCCTGACGGGTGTGCTGTATGTGAACTCCAAGACATTGGAGATGCTCCGCTTTGATGGCAGGGTGGAGAATATCTGGCTTGACTATACGCATGAGTTTTATGTCGAGACAGCGCCTATTGAACTTGAAGTGCATATCAACTACACCCATGAGAGGGGATTTACTGAGATTGCAAGCATGTCAAACTTGATAAAGAACAAAGATATGTCAAGTCACTGTGTGCTATATAATGTTGATAAGATGAATTTAGGGCTCAAAACGAAAAAAGTGAAAAAGAGTCTGAAGGATGTGAATGATAATGTGCTTGAGGCTGTTGATGGTGCAGGCTTTGATGAAGAGCTATGGGCTAAGAGCAATATAGTGCAGCGAACAGAGGAGGAAGAAGCGCTTGCTTGCATGCCAAACCAGTCGGCTTATACAAATGAAATGCTGAAGATGCCTGAGTCGCCAATGGCGAAGCTCGTGAATCATCTTGAACGCTTCGGAAAGACACTTCCTCAGGAGAAGGTATATCTCCACATGGATAATACATGCTATTTTGCTGGCGATACGATATGGTTCTCGGCTTATACAAGGCAGACGAGCGATGGTTCACCTTCCAAGATCAGCGGATTGCTGTATGTGGAGCTCTATAATAATGAAGGCTACCTCGTTGAGCGCAAGAACGTGCAGATTATCAATGGCAGAGGGTGTGGAAATTTTGTGCTTGACAAGAAATCCTATGGAGGCTATTATGAGTTGAGAGCATATACACGCTGGCAGCTGAACTGGGGTGCTTTTGAGAGAGAAAGTGCGTTGGGTAGCAGAAAATGGTTCTTGTCACCTGAGATGCATTACAATTATTTCCGCGATTATGACAAGCTGTACAGCCGTGTTTTTCCTGTTTATGACGCTCCACTGTCTGAAGGTTATTATGAGAAAGAGATGACAGTGAGAAGATTGCGCACAACGTATATGCGTGATTATGATACGCGTGAAATTACGCTTAACTTCTTCCCTGAAGGTGGAAACCTTGTTGAGGGAATTCCATGCAGGGTGGCTTTTGAGGCATGTTGGAGTGATGGTCAGGAGGTGTATGGCGAGTTGATGCGAAAAGTGGAGAAGAAAAAAAAGGTGGCTGATGAAAATCTTGTGGCTGTGACAAAGACGGAGAATAGGGGAAGGGGAGTGTTTGAGATTACTCCTGATAAGGATTTAGCGCAAGAATACGTGTTTGTGGCTACAAATGGTGACCAGGTGAAAGCCCAACTTCCTAA
The DNA here is from genome assembly GCA_024401215.1 of Bacteroidaceae bacterium. Taxonomy (GTDB): domain Bacteria; phylum Bacteroidota; class Bacteroidia; order Bacteroidales; family Bacteroidaceae; genus Minthosoma. The sequence continues at coordinate 8,949 of JAKSLL010000046.1, read as the reverse complement.
AGCGTTATCTTCAGGCGTTTCCCTGAGTGTAGATGCTCTCTCTGACAGCCTTGTAGCTGTGCGCATACGCATTTCTGAAAATCTTGCTCCCGACAGCTTGGGACTTACAATCATGCGTGAGGGAGTTATGCAGAAGTTTGTAAAGATTGAGAGCTTCGACCAGACAGTAAAGCTTAATGTGTCAGACTTGAAAGCAGGCGTCAATCAAGCGACTGTGTTTGACACTAATGGCAGAGTGTGGGCTGACCGCCTGTTCTTCGTGAAAAATGCAGATGCAGGCAAGAATGCCATCAGCGTGAAAGGCGTAAAAGACAAATACACCCCATACGAGAAGATTGAACTCGACATACAGGCTCCTTCTGCAAATGGCTCCATGTCTCTTGCTGTTAGAGACGCTTCGTATAGTGATGTTCTCTATGACAACGCTTCTATACTCACAGAGATGCTGCTCACATCAGAGATAAAAGGCTTTGTAGAGAACCCTGAATGGTTCTTTGAGAAAGATGATGCTCTGCATAGGCGTGGCTTGGACCTTCTTATGATGACTCAGGGCTGGAGACGCTTCGACTGGCGTGAAATGGCTGTTAAGGATGTTTGGAAGATGCGACAGCCTGCAGAGCGTACTCAGATAATAACTGGCAAGGTATATGATGTGAGCAAATATAATCACTATAATGACATTGACTTCATGGTAGATGGTCTTGAATATAAGCTTAACCCAGAAAGGTTTATAGGTGAAATCTCTGATTCGTCCAACATACAGAATGTTTTGCCAGATGATATAAATGACAATGTTTATACGGATGATTATAACGATGAGTATAAATCATGGCAGCATAATATACAAGAAATTATGTATAAGTCAGACTCAAAAGCAGATGATTTGACCGATGTTGAATATATGCCAGGAGATGCGGTTAAACATTTCAAAAACAAGGCTATTCGTGTTCATGCCGAGGTGGTGAGCTTGGATGGAAAAGAACATGGAAGTGTGGATTGCGACACAAAGGACGGACGCTTCAAGTTCCAGATGCCAAATGTTTATGGCGAATACGTGTTTTTCTTGAGTGCGGCAGACACGCTCGAATGGAAAGGTAATAAATACGTGTGGATTCAGATGGCGAATGATGAGGATCTTCTTCCTGAAAAGCATAAGAGAAAGTATCGTGTGTTTGCTCCCGATTATTCTCCACGAATATCCTTCCCATACCCACGTTTCGTGAATAGTTATAATTATTATCAGACTCGTCTCAATTATTCCTATGACCCTGCACTCAAGCCTATGCTGCTTGCAGATGGTTCGATAAATATGGATGAGGTGCAAGTGTGGTCAAGACATTCCTCTATTAGAACGCATGTTGATTCTATTCCTGCTTTGATAATGGATGCTTATGATGCCTATAACGAGGTATTGGATGCAGGTTTGAAAGATACCGGCACACGCGGAGTGGCTCGTGTTGTAGTTGGCGACTATGGTTTGGCTAAGTCGTATAATTACAATGGTAATATTTTTGGTCACCGATATGGTTATGATAAATTTAAAAGAATACAAAACAATATGACTCTTGACCCTGATTCAATTTATCTTCCACAAAATCTGAAATCATTTGCGGAGTTTTCAATATCAGAGATGGATACAAAGAAATGGTTTCATCGCAGCTACATAGATAAATTTGTGCTGTATTCTGATTACTTTCCACGTCTGAAAGGCAGCAAACGCTATTTTGGAGCTAACCTTCCAGCAACAAACGTTGCTGTTTATCCAATTATAGAAAAAGATGAAGGAAGCGATAGGCGGGTTTTCTATCGTGACCGCCGATACATCATGCATGGATTCTCGTATGTAAACGAATTCTATAACCCAGACTATTCAAAGAGGAAGTTGAAAGAGACTCCAAAGGATTATCGCAGAACATTATACTGGAATCCGTATTTGAGTCTTGATGAGAAAGGACATGCTAAAGTGATGTTTTGGAATAACAGCACAGGGCATAGAGTGGAAGTGGACGCAGAAGGCATGAGTAGTCAAGGGGTTGTTTGGACAAATGAAAAATAAGCATAAGTTAAAGGGGAGTTAAAGGGAAGTTAAAGAGTAGTTAAAGGGTAGTTAAAGGGAAGTTAAAGTGACAAATGTCTGACATGGCAAACGTCTCTTTAACTCCGAGCAAAGCGATAACTCCTCTTTAACTTCTCAAAACGAGCAAGTTGCAAACTTACGAAAGTAGAATAAAATATAAATACACAATAAATATGAATGCTGTCAATAAAACAATCAAGAATAGGTGGCTGAAAGGCGCAGTCATGCTATTTATGCTTTCTTTATGCCCTATTGTGACCTATGGGCAGAAAGTGGATTTTTCGCAGAAAGTGATGGACGAATACATTGCCATGGAGAAGGCTGCGGATATAGATGCAGACAAGTATAAGTCTGCCGTTGAGGCTATGGCTGTCAGACTTGATTCCTTGGCAACGAACCCAGTTAGGCGGAGTGTGGTGGATGCTGTTGTGGGCTATGCCTATAACAAGCTTGCAGGTTCGAGGCAGTATTATAAGGACTTGGAGTCTCAGGCTGCATTTAAAATGGAAGCAGAAAAGCGCATCAAGAATGTTTTGACAGATATGGATGCACTTGCTGATGCCAGAGGGAAATATTATAAGAATGTTGTGATGTTTGGCACAGATGGCAATCTGTTTGATCACGATATGCTGTATGTGCTGCTTGAAAATGTGAGCTACTCTTCGTTGTTGACAGGCAAGGAAAAGACTGACTTGTATAATAAGGCTGCTCAGCTGTATAAGAAAAAGGGAAATATGAATGCCTATGGCTTGATTATGGCCAATATGTATAAACATAGAAGACTGGTGTCTAAAGATGAAGGATATATTGATGATGAAACTTATGTGGAGAAAATGCGCGCCCTCCTTGAAGAGGTGAAGGCGCAGGAGGTTGGAGCAGATGTGGCATTGGAAATCAAGAACGCCATTTATGACAGGGATGAAAAGATATTGTTCTTGAAGTGGGCTGTTGATAATGTTGGACAGTCGAAAAGCAAGAAGGCTTTAGAAAATGAACTTTTAAGGTGTCTTTGTCCTAAAGTTTCTGTGTCATCATATAAGACAATTGTGGGTGACGTTCCTTTTAATGTGACGCTGAATTATTGGAATGTAAATAAGGCATCGATCATTGTGAGGAAATATAAGGTTGAAAAGAAAGGACTCAGCAATAAAGGTGAAGTGGTGCGCAGGTATGACATCAACATGGGCAATGACTCTGTCAACCAGAAGCGTGTTGCGAAGGGGCTTCCTGTAGAAGGATATGCGGAGCAGACCGTGTCACTTCCTGTGGGAAGGTATGTCGTGGAGTGTATAGGGGCGAATTGCAAGTCTTCTCTTGGTGAATTATGTGTCTCATCAATGCGCATGATTAGTTTTGATGGAATGAATGGGCATGATGTATATGTTGTTGACAATAAGACAGGCAGACCTTTGCCGGGTGTTACGATTGAGAGAAAGAGCGATGATGGCATTCGCTATGATAGTATTGGCACCACAGATAAGAATGGACTGTTTAGGTACACGGCAGAAAAAAATAATAGATATGTGTATGTAAGGGCGAAGAAGTCTAAAGATGATTTCACTTCGACAGACTACCTTGGCAGTCCTCGTTTTGGAGACATCTCATCTGACTGGGATAAGAAAGGCAGTATGAGAGCTTTTAATTCCAAGAAGTATTATGGAAATATCATGCAAGACAGGTCTATATACAGGCCTGGGCAAAAAGCTTGCATTGGCTGTGTGGTATATAGCATGAGTGGTGATAATGCAACAGTTATAGCAGGTGATAGTTTGATAGTGAAAGTGACCTCGCCACGAAGAAAGGTGTTAATGGATAAGCGCCTTGTTACCGACAGATGGGGAAATGTGTCGTTTGACATTGACTTCCCTGCTGATGCAGAAGTTGGAGATTGGAAAATAAGTGTCTCGTATGTCGGTGGGGTTCTCAACAAGAACATAAGAGTGGAGGAATATAAAAGGCCGACATTTGATGTCACTTATGCCAAAGAAGTGAAAACCGTTGCTGTCGATGGAACGTCAACAAGGAATGGAGGATTCGCTCTCGGCGATTCAATTCTGCTGGGCGGTAAGGCTGCTATGTTCAATGGCGTGCCTGTACAAGGAGCAAAAGTTTCATATATCATTGAATGCCTGCCAATGTCGTGGATCAGGTATATTGGCGATTGGATGAGGGTGGCTTCTGATGTTGTGGCTACAGATGATGATGGCAACTTCCAAATACCAGTAAAACTTACTGACAAGTATATGCAGAGCATCCATTCGTTTGTTCATTTCCGAGTTAAGGCAAATGTGACAGATGTGGCAGGCGAAACACATGAAAAGGTGTGGACAACAATAGTAAGCAAGAGGGCTTTTGCCATCGATGTGAAATGTGATAAATTCATGGATATTGCAGGAAAACATTCGTTTGTGGTGGATGCCTATGACTTGAGTAACCTGCCTTATGCTGCGCATGGTGAATTTACCATCTCAAAGGCAGGAAAAGATTTGTTGTCGGGCGAGTTTGATACAAACACAGAGGTGGTTGTTCCAAATGACATCGTCAAGGCTGGCTGCTCATACAATATCTCTGTGAAAGTGGCAGATGAGAAAGGTTATAATGTCTATGGGTATTCTGCTTTTTCTGTGTATGACTCTTCGATAGAAGTGGAAGATATGGATAGAGTAGGGGTGGATGAAAGTCGGCGTGCAGAAAGCGACGACGCTCCTGATGATGTGCTGTATTCTCCTCAGACGACCTATGCAGAGAATGGCGAGATAGATCTTTATTTCTCTACGGCAGAAACAGATGCCTACGTGTATTGCTATGTGTATTCGAATGACACTGTTCTTGACAGGCATTATTTTGTTACCGACGGGTTGATGAAGCATTTTAAGCTGAAGCACAAGAAAGAGTGGGGTGTAGGAATAAATGTCACTATGGTATATGTGCGTAACGGCAAGGCTTTCATCAATAGCCAGAAATTTACTCTCGAAGAGCCGAACAAAAAGCTTGATGTGTCGTGGTCGTCATTCCGAGATAACCTGCTGCCAGGGCAGGACGAAAAATGGACTTTGCACATAAAAGATAAAAATGGCAAGCCTGTGAGCGGTGCAAGTGTTCTTGCTACAATGTATGACGCTTCACTCGATAACATATTGCCTTATTCTTGGAATTTTAATGTTCCATTTTTGAGAGAAACTCCTTATACATTGCCAATTGTAACGAGTGAAGTGCATTTCCCATATATAAATTGTAGGGGGAGTGTCAATTTGAACGACATTGATGATAGACGTCTTGATCATTTCAATTGGAAATTCTTCTTCATGCCTATGAGGCTGAGGGGGCAGGCCTTGATGGGGGGCAAGAGTTCAAATGTCGCAATTGACGAAGCCCTTCAGGGCCGTGTCAGTGGGTTAGCAGTCGCATCAAAGGCAATGGTACAAAACAGAGTAATGTTTGAAAGGGCTGATGAGGATGTTGATGAGATAGATATGGCATTTATAGGTGATGATGCTGTGTCGAGAAAAATGGAAGATAAATTCAATGCCGTCTCTCTCAGAAAAGACTTTGCAGAATCTGCATTCTTCGCCCCTGCGCTGGTGAGCGGAGAGGACGGAAATGTCGATGTCTCATTCACAGTGCCGGATGCTCTGACACAGTGGAAGTTTATGGCTCTGGCTCATACGGAGAATGTAGATTATGGCATGATCACTGGCGAAGCGGTGACAAAAAAGCCTTTCATGCTGCGGCCTAACATGCCTCGTTTCGTACGCTGGGGCGATAAGGTGGTTATAGCTTCTGCTGTGGTTAATCAGAGTGAAAGCCGACATGCAGGAAAGGTTAGGATGAGGCTCATCAACCCGGAGACGGAAGAAGTCGTGCTCACTATGATGAAGAACTTCACTGTTGACACAAACAAGACTGCTGACGTGAATTTTGAATTTACTGTCAAGGAAGGATGGGAAGGCATGAATTGTGAGATTATAGCGTTGGGCGATATGGCAAGTGATGGTGAGATGAATTATCTGCCTATACTGACATCAAAGATGGAGCTGGTGGAGACTGTTCCTTTCTATATCACAGGTGAAAAAGGTGGAGCTCCTGTAGATAAAACGATAGATCTCACAAAGATGTTCAACAGCAATTCCGCTTCCGCCACTAAAAGAGGCATGAAGATTGAATATACAGACAATCCTTCATGGATGTGCATCGAAGCATTGGAAAGTGTGAAGAATCCAGAAACAAATAATGCCATAGGCTTTGCTACTTCTGTCTATTCAAATTCTATGCTTCTCAATCTTACAGAGGCTTTCCCTGTGATAGAGAAGTATGAAAGCAAGGAGGAGATTACGAAGCGTGTGGAGACGGCATGCGCTAAACTTGCGGAGTTGCAGAGCGCTGATGGCGGATGGGCATGGTTTAAGGGTATGACAAGCAATTACTACATTACTCTGTCAGTGTGCGAGATGCTTGCAAAGCTACATGATTATGAAGGGGAGAAGACACCGCAAAATGTGGAGAAGATGCTCAATTCTGGATTGGCATATCTTGACAAGGTGGTTCTGAAGGATTATGAAGAGATGAAAAAAGATAAAGCGAAGTACTATGATAACTCTGTTTGTCGTTATCTTTATTCTTCCTCTTTGGCTGCAGACAGGATGGTTAGCCGTGATGTTGTTAAGATGCGCAATGAATACATGAAGATGATTGAGGACGACTTGGAGGATCTGACAATATATGGCATCGCTAACATATCATGCGTGCTTCGCAGTTTCAATAGGGTGGCGTCTGCAGATAGGTTTGTAGATTTCCTGAAGAAATATGTGGTTGAGAAACCTAATCAAGGACGCTGCTTCACAACAGACAGGGCTCTGTATTCGTGGATGGATTACCGCATTCCAACTCAGGTGGCAGCAATGAATGCCATTTATAAGAAAGATAAGAATGATGCTATGCTTAATGATATGCAGCTTTGGCTTATTGCCCAGAAGCAGGTTCAAAAATGGGATAATGAGATAAATACTATCGGAGTAGCAGATCTTCTTCTGAAGATAGCCCCTGCTGAGACTTTCCACATCTCTGAAAAACCTGTTATGTCTGTCGATGGAGTTGCCATCAAGCAGTTTGATTACGGAACAAACAATCATCAGCGTGCAGAGTTCGATGGTAAGGAGTCACAATATGTTTTGCAAGGCAATGTCATAGCGGATGTTCCTAAGTCGGTGATTGATGACGGAACAAAGATGCTGAAGGTCAAGAAGCAGAGTGCTGGCATTTCCTGGGGTGCTGTCTATGCTACTTCCTTAGAAGACATATCAAAGGTCAATGCGTATGCTACTGACGAACTGAAGGTGGAGCGCAAGCTGTATGTGCAGAGACCAGGCAGTGACGAGTGGGTGGAATTTAACATTTCTTCATCTGAATACTCAAAAGGAAAGGTTGCTTTGAATATAGGTGACAAGGTGCGTGTACGCACTATAGTGACTGCTGATAGAGATATGGATTTTGTGCATGTCACAGTTAATGTGCCTGCTTGCTTCGAACCAGTGCGCCAAGTTTCGGGCTATACGTGGCTGGGTGGAAGAGGCGGATATCTATCAAATCGTGACTCGCACAGCGATATGTATTTTGATAGTTTCACACGAGGGACAGCAACCTTAGACACATATTATAATATTGTACGAGCAGGACAATATGAATTTGGCGTCTCATCTGTCTGCTGTGAGTATGCTAATCAGTTTGGCGGGCACACAGGCAGCTTTGTCATGAAGGTGGCTAAGTAAGTCGGATGTGATTTTTGCTGACTGATTTGTATTGCTTCCTGAAGTCTTGACACTGTATAAGTGAGTGTGGTGTTGATGATTTCAGGAAGCATTATTTTTGTTTTTTCATGCAACAAATGCAGGAGCGCCTGAAATATGACGAAAAAACGCTGTGTGGGCACACAAAACAGTGTTTTTGCTGTGTGTGCCCACACAATTATTGATGTATATCAAATAATCACTCTTTTTATTCATTTTTCTTATTGAAATGCATGCTCAATATTTACAAACTCCATACCTTTGCATCGTCAAAAGAAAAAGACAAGGGTTTAACAAAAACTCTTTAGTTCTTTGAAATTAAGGTAAAGTGAAAAGATTGGTTTAGGAATTATAGGTTTTAGTTTTGCATAAAGATTGATTATTCAGGGTAATATATTTTGATTGATAGGTTTAGTTTAGGTAAAAGATGTTTTCCTCAATAGGATAAAGTTTTTATAAGGATAAGGTTGTTTATAAGGATTAACAAGAATTCAAAGTAAGTATTGTTTTTGAAGGTAAAGAAGATTAGTTATGGGAACACAGGCAATTGTCTTAGCTGTTGTATCAGCAGTGATGACACTCGTAAGTTTTCTTTCTCTTACGAAATAATCTTACGGGATTTTTGAAGAGACCTCAATTGGAGGCTCTTCGATGCTGGGGCGGGAGCGCTTTAAGTTGATTTGACAATTTGATACTTTATGTGTCTGTCAAGTTACAAACAAATGTTGTCTGTAATTGTTTGATGTCTTTCTGTTCAAAAAAATGAGAATGGAATGAAAAAAACAATGAAAACATTTGGATGATAAAAAAAAACTCTCTACCTTTGCACTCGCTTTTGGAAAGGAACAAAGATTATTATTATATGTTTTGTATGTTTGTTTCAAAAGCATCAAGGGCGTTTAGCTCAGCTGGTTCAGAGCATCTGCCTTACAAGCAGAGGGTCGGCGGTTCGAATCCGTCAACGCCCACATAGTGAAGCTGGCGGTTCGTCGAAGACACTCCGTCAACATCTACTTCAAAAAATCGTTCTAAAATTGGTTCGCTAGCTCAACTGAATAGAGCATCTGACTACGGATCAGAAGGTTACAG
>JAKSLL010000045.1 GCA_024401215.1 Bacteroidaceae bacterium | reverse complement strand
GCATGAAAACAATATTGAGTCAACCATGGAAATGAAATTAAAGGATAATTGCAAACATCGGACGCAGTGGAGGACTCGGATAATATTCGGATCCTCCATTTTGTTTAAAGAGGCAAGCCCAAGATCCGATTCCCGAAAACAATAGAACTAATTAATAATATAATTGTGGATAATGGACTTGCCGCACAAAGGTAGTGATATTATTCTAAAGCTCGGTGTTAAAATATTTATGCAAAGGATGCCTGAAATTTTAAATTTGAATAAATAAAAATGAGAAATCCCCATTCCCAATTAAGGGAGTAGGGATTTATTATGTTAGTGACGGAATTCAATTAGTCTTCTGACACAACAATTTTTCTAGACTCATCTCCATATATAACTAAATATACACCAGGAGATAGTGTGACCGAGCCTTCAATTAAATTAGGCTTCCTGTAAACAGGTCTGCCTAGAATATCATAAACCTCTACTGTTGATGGTGTGGATAATTTAATTGATAATGTGTTCCCAACAAGATAAGCTGTATTGACATTTCCCTCAAACTTATCTAAATCTGTTGTTACGGCTGCGATTTCATTACCATTACCATCTCCAACTTGAACAGCATTGCCACTAGCTGTTGGGTTATATACGCTATAAGGCCTTTCGTATCCGAATGGGCAGTCAAAAACAATACCCTTGTGCGCAAGAAATTTTCCTCCGTTTGTTTTAAATCCAGGATTTAGGTGAATTGATTCTTTTGCCATTAGAGTGAGCTTCTCATCATTCACTATCACGTCCCCCAATGGAAACTCCGTAGATACGTTTTTGCCCACAAATATTCTATTTGCAGCAAATTCTCTGTTGAAATTAAATGTTTGATTCTGCACATAGACATCGGATCCCATTACATATGGTTTGTAGTTGTGCTTCGAGATAACAACGTTGTATGGGAATGAGATGCCATCAAATGATGCCTCCTCAACATTTTCCGCCACATGTATAATATCTCCCGTTATACTGGTCAAAGCAATCTTGCAATGATCAACCCCTCCCGAACTAATGGTGACTGTTGTCCCTTCTTGAGTGATAGTAGGATTGAAGCAGCTAGGTTTCTCGGTGAACATTTCCATACTAGGATCACCGAAATAGTGATATTCCCGGCAAGTAAGATCCAAATATTTTTTTGATGTGAATTTTTGGTTATACATGTGAATGAGTCCATTTCGCATAACCTTTCCCATCTGATATACAGGATCCTTAAATACTTCCTCCTTCGTAAAGTATAATCCAAAGAGATTAGAAAAAGTTCTATCTATGTTAATGTTTGATACGTTTTTAATCCCTGGTTTTGGGTACATAGTGTTAAACATACCTATTAAAAACGCGTCGTTCCAATGAAAAAATGACAATGTGCTTGAGGCAATAACGCCAATTGCACCTCCATTTTTCATATTAATTAGGTTTGATGCAAAGCATTCTTTATGGAATCCGCCAGATAGACAAGTTATACTAAATACTACGGGGAGCTTACCCTTATTATTCAACCTTGATAGGTCAGAACTTAAAAAGTTTACGTTCCCCCATCCATAGTACGATCCGTGGGCATTATAAATTATGTAATGTCTTCCGCTATTAAAACTGTTTGCCACATCTAACACAGGGGAACTAGCCCATTGTATATCATCAGGCATCTTAACCTTCCCGAAGTCTTTGCTGTAGTATGCAGGATACTGATCAGAAGTATAAATTCTATTTACCTCTTTTCCCCATCCCATCATATAATTCCTGATTAATTCAGAAGAGTATATGAAATAACCATCTTCGTAATTGTCAATAGTTATTTTATCGTCCTTTTCAGGGAGCTTGTCCTGTGCATATGAACAATGGGTGGCAGAACTATAGAAATCCGATTCTCCTACTGGGTATCTTTCATAATTTATGATTTTATTCACAACATTATACGCAGTATCGATATTATCTACGGGAATTCTTCCGTTGTACATGTTAGGGAAGAGATTACTGCCGCCTGCATATGGTAGATCTGACAGATAAATCTTATCGATTCTGTATTTCTTTATCCATTCATCGTCATTCTTAAATTCGTTAGATGGAACATCATCATTACTACCAAAGATAAGAAGGAATTCGGGTTTTTCTTTTTTGTAGAATGTGGTTATGTCAGATTTCACCTTTTGAGGGTCTTTGTTCCAGTTACTTTTAGAAATCACATGGCACTTATATCCTTGCATGGTCTTCCAAGTGACAAAGTCCCTTAAGGCCGGCAAATATTTGTCGACTGTTACAATCAAGTAATTAGCTTTCGTTTGAAGAGTGCTATATGGTTCAGGAGCATTCCGGTAAGGCTCGACAGTTAGACTATCAGCACAGTGTATAATGAGCGAACTTGCTTTATGCGTGAGCTCATTATAGTCTCCAATATCATAATATTTCCATACGTCCCCTGACTTAAGATGAACTCTAAAGGAAATGCTTTTATAGCACCTAATTTTTGATAATTTGGGATTAAATTGTATTGGATTCACTTCTAAAGTGATGTATGGTATGCTTTTGAACATTGATTCCTCTGAAATGCCAGCAATTCTTTTAGGAAAATATTCCTCGGATACATATACATTCGAAAATGTCCATTCTTCTAGTTGATCGTCCAACACCCTCTCCCCTGCAGAAGGTATAATCTTTATGTTCTCAAATTCTTCAAATGTAGCATTTAGAAGCTCAAAACGGCATGAATCTGAATTTGTTATCAACAGATCGTTAAATACTGGCAGTTGGGGATCTCCTTTTTCTCCAAAACATGCGGAGTTTTGCATAAAGAACAGTTTATATGTTTCTCCTTTATATGAGGTATCAATAGCATATGCTCCCTCAAACTCATATGTGACGTCAATATATGAATCGTACCTTACAGCATGTTTCTTCACGCTGATGGTGGTGTCTTCATCAAAACCATTCTTGAATGACAAATGCTGTATCGCATTCAAAAGCGAAGGTATGAGGAAGGCTATTAATGATAAATAGAATTTCATAATCTAAACATATTATTTCATCAATTCTTTCATTTGAGCCTTTAGCTCCTTGTTTTCCTTCTCCAATTGAATCATGTGAAGAGTCAATTCCTCAACCTTCTCCAAAAGCATGTTTGTCATCTTTGAAAGACTTACGCCGTTTGCCTCAATTTCTGATGCGGAAGGAATGCCTGGAAGGTGCTTGTTTTCCTTTACATAGGCTTCCACCTCGGATAATTGCTTCAAATCGTAGTTGTCTTCGAACACATAGTCAGCGACATCATTCATCTTGACGGTAATGTCATCGGTCTTGATTCCCTTGGTGTTGATGTCCTCGGCGTCAATTGAAGCCACTTCGATATCACCTTGGCAAAGAATCTTTCCCGCTACCTGGAGCTTGATGCCTTCTTGTGCCTGGTCTACTCCAATAGCGACGGAACCTTCTCTAAAACTGAACGCTTTAGCTTCAAAGGCTAAAGGCTTATAACTTTCTGATTTTTGAACAGATAAGGTGTACCATCCCCTTGATGGTTTCAATCTTACATCCCCGATTTTTAAGCTATCACCAGTGATATAATTACCACATAGAAGGCCATTGCTATGTATATACTCCGAGATAAGTTTATCCATTCGGGATTGTCCTTTCACCTCGAAATCCCATTCGGTCGAATTGGTATCGAGTCCGATACCTACATGACGATCAAAATAAAAGCCGTTACCTACAAATTTGCCAGTGCTATAACTATTTCTACCGAAGAATCCGATAACGGGGGTGTTATCCTCAGAAGTAATCTTTACGTTTAAAGGGCCGGCGCCACAAAATGCTGTGATTCCGTTTTGGAAAGATGCTTCTTCGATCACGTTTAACCCTTTTTGAAACCACGCATGCCCTTCTATATTCATTTCTTCTCCAGTAAAAGAGAAATTCTTTGCCACCAATTTCATAGGAGCAGGGAATCCAGGTTTAGTAAACACACCAAGGGCTGGAGTACTATCTTCGTAGTTTTCTAGAAACTGGAAATGCTCAAGGTCGTTGCCAGTATAAATGCTCAACGAACCATTCACTCTTGCACTGTGATCCATTGTTGCATATTCCTTGAATGTGGAATATCCACTAAATTCAGACTCTCCCTTTACTTTAAGCGTTTCCAACTCTAAATTCTGAGCGTTCGCAGTCGCTACCGCAGAGCAAAAGATCAATGCTCCGGCAAAATGTCTTACATTCATTTTCAAAAGATATAAGTATTATATAAAGTGTATTAAAATATTTTATCAGCAATTAAAAAACTGTGGCAAAATTACTTAAATAGATTAACATATCACAAAACAAACGTATGTTTTTGATATGTTAACCTATTGTAGTTGTGGAAAACGACAGAATTCTGGATATCAATCGCTGCCACGAAGCGACTCCGTGAATGAAGAAAAGGTGGCAATGATAAAGTTGCCTTTTTGAACTTTCTCGTATTGGGAGTAAACGCTTTCCTTGTATCTGATCTCGTACATCGAGAGAACCAGTTCAAGCATTTGGTAGTCGTCAAACGACGCGTTTAACACTACGGCGTTTTCGCAGATGACTGTAAGATTTAACATTGTGTACAGTTTTATGGAAGCCCCTTTCGGGGCCTCCTGGTTAGAAATCAGTTAGTACATTCTCAGTTTTAAACGTAACGCCAAGTCATCCATGTTGTGGGAACCGGTGAATTCCATCAGTTCGTTCACGACGGATGATCTTTGGAAACGTAGAAGTTGCTTGATCTTACTCTCATCGCCACCTGCATAGAGGTCTAACGAATTCTTTGCTTGTTGTGAAAGTTGGTCTTTTGAAAGTGCCATAATTTAAAAGTTTTAAAAGGTTAATTAGAAGATTTATTTGTTTTATGGAGATCCCCTTCCGGGGGACCTCCGGATTATACTTAATCGGATATGCCTATTTCACGGAGGGCCATCCATTCATCATGCTCTTCCGAGTAGCGGGAGATGGCGACCTGGGCCGATTCCACAGTTTGGTTGGGCACCTCGAAGCTGAATTTCTCTTTTAGGAATCTGCAGACTTCCGAGATGGTTTCGAAGTATTTATGCTGATCCTCAGATTCGAATATGAATCGCTCCGGAAAGAAGGAGCCAGCTTCGTCATTCGTGTTGTAGACTTCAAGTCCCGGTTCCTCTTCGAGGTAATAAACCTTGATGGAAGGGAATCTCTTCTCGATGGCTGTTCGGACATCCGATTGTTCGCACCAAGCCGTGTTCTAGCAGATTGTGAGGAGATCGTCTTCGCAGTAGAAATCGGTAATTTCGCCGCGACAGTAATATTGATCCGGATCGAATCCGAGTCCTGCGACGAGTTCGTCAAGCCACAACTTCGTGGAATTTTCACTTAGTTTTTCAAGAATCGCGTTGAGTTCTCCTACTTCCTTCGGATCTCCGACGCATTTGTAAGTCGTATCGCACCAATTTGGCATTGTAGTATTGTTTTAAGGAAGCTCCCCGAAGGGAACTTCCGAGTTTGACATTATTACTTATCTTCGATAGGGTAGAACTTAGTTGCCACCAAGACGATTTTGCTTTGTTTTTGTCCGTCCTTGTCGGTCCACTCCTCCGGCTTGAAAAATCCTTCGAGAGTCACCAGGTTGCCTTTCGCAAGGGTTTGGAACTGATCCGATTCGGCGTTCGGTTTCCACGACTCGGCGCTCATAAATGCCGATGTCCTTTCGGAGGTCTCCTTGTCGTACTTGCTGACAGAGATGGAGAATCTGCACACACTCGCGTTAGGGAACGCCTTAACCTCTGAGAAACCCACATAGCCTGAAACTTTGAAACTGTTTTGAAAATTTTTCATATCATTAAAAATTAGAAGTTAAACAATCAATTTTACGGTACGATCAAAGATCAGCAGGGGGATGGCGGCAAAGAGAAGACCAGAAATACTCTTTTTTTGCAGTCACGGCATAAAAAAGGAAGATTTGTGGGAAGAGCCTATTTGCGGGCGGATGAGCGAACCATAGAACTGCGAACTATCTTTGTAACGGAAAATAATTGTGTATGACTTCGTTCGATTTTTGATATGGAAAATACCCGGAGGGAAACAGGGAGGAGAGAAGTGATGGCAGTGGTCGGAGGGGAATAAAGGCGTAAAGCGGAGAGGGAGAATCCATATAAGCAAACACAAAAAACCGAAACGGGCAGGCGAACGCACGGAGGCAGTGCGGAACAGCGGGAAGGATCCCAACCCGAAAGGCCCATCGGTATCGGAGGAGAGTAGGGAGGGAAGAGGTGGCGAAGGCGGTCGCATAGCAGATCGGTGGTCACAAGCCAGCCAAGGAGATACGGATAACCATAGGAAGTCGGGGAGGGAGAAAAAGACAAACCTATGTCCTAATACTGCACAGGATAAGGCTATCATCGCATCGAAAGGCAAACGAATATGGATTGGATATGAAATGATGATGAAAAATGTGTATATTTGAAATTTGTTATGCCTTACCCAAAGTGAACGGGTAAAAGAAGAGGATTAGAAACTGTTTAGAACTGAGGCATGGAAGAGTATGTTAACAGGGAAATAGATTTTTTGAATAAACTGGCGACGGCCTACCGCACATACGACGCGTCGGTCATCGAGGAGTTTTTGTCGGAGGATGTCCACTATGCCTCCTTCTGGGTTTTCAACGAACTGAAGTCGAAAGCGGAGTACATGGAGTACCTCAAGGGTAAGATGGAGACGATGAAGAGGACAGGCAAGACGCTCGGTTTCAGGATCGTCTTCGGCATGATGCACGAATACGCCCTGCTTGTCCTGGAGGAGAAGGTCGACTGTGGATTCGTGGTAGATTTCGACGACAATGGCAAGGTGAAGATGATCAACATGACCACACCAGAGTTTTTCTAATGACACATGAAAGAAGAGATTATATCTAGAATCAAGCAGACCGCCCGCATCGAGGAGGTCATAGGCAACTTAGTTGAGATCCATAAGGACGGGGCGAACCTGAAATGCAAGTGCCCTTTCCACAACGACACGCACCCGTCGCTGAAGATCAATGTGGCGAAGCAGTATTGGAGATGCTTCGTCTGCGACAAGGGAGGTGACGCTATCGAGTTCGTGAAGGAGTACAAGAGGTGCAACTACATCGAAGCGTTGGAGGAGATAGCCAAGCAGTACCACATAGACACGAGCGACAGGGATGTGCATAAGGCCTACAACGCCGACGAGAAATACACGAAGGCGCAGAAACGCATGATGTACGCCGCCGGGAGCATGGCAGATGAACTGAGCGCTTACCTCTTCTCTGGAGAGGGAGAGAATGCGTTACGCTACCTGAAGGAGGAGAGGGGATTGTCGGAGGAAACGATAAAGGCGTTCCGTTTAGGGTACGCGTCGGACGACGACGGTCTGCATATCAAGAATCTCCGTAGGGAAGGCTACAACTCGGACGATTTCCGAAACCTCAAAATGCTCGACACGAACTACAAAGGAGAGGAGTACTTCGCCTACAAGGGAAGGCTTATGTTCCCCATCGTGGAGGAGGAGCAGGGCAGAGTCATCTCGTTCGCCGGAAGGCTTCTGCCTGGCAAAGAGAACGTCAAGGGGGCAAAGTACATCAACGGCAAGGAGAGCGATGTATACAGAAAGAGCGATGTGCTATATGGCCTATACCAAGCCAAGGACTATATCAAGCAAGAGAAACAGGTCTATATAACTGAAGGGTATTGCGACGTGATCTCGATGCACCAGAGGGGATCTGTAACACGGTGGCGAGTTGCGGCACCGCACTGACGGAGAACCAAATCGCACTCCTCAAGGAATATGTTCCCACGGTGAAGGGGATGAAGCATGTGACTGTCATGTACGACAGCGACAATGCGGGCATGGCCGCCAACATGAGGAACGGTAAGTTGCTGATGAAGGCAGGCTTCAATGTGAGGATAGTGTTGTTGCCCCAAGGGGAAGATCCCGATTCCTTCTGCTTGTCCCACACGGCCGACGAAGTGAAGGAGTACCTAAAGGGAAATTCCCAATCATTGCTGAAGTTAATGGTGGAGCAAGCTATCGCCAAATCTGGTGACGATTACAGGGAGGAATTGGAGATCATTAGGGAATTCTTGGATAAGATAGAATGAACTATCTAAATCAGAAATATGGAGGTTCCTACGCTCTAGATGTCATCGGTTACAGTGATGATGACATTGACACCATCTTTGATGGTGTTCCTGACGCATACTGGAATATAGATTGATTAGTTTCCGATATAACCCTCCTGGTCATAACATCTATGATATTTCATTATGAGAGAAATAAGTTCCTCAATCTCATGAATATCGCTGTGAAGGTTTTTGAAATTATTGTATTGGTCAGTAAACCGTTCCGATGATCCCAATCGAGAGAGTCTGTCTTCTATGTCTGACGGTATCAATAGGGATGAACGATCGGGGATATGTTGATTGAACTCGGTTAAGAATATCCTTATGCCAGCAAGGTCAAAATCTCCGAAGTGGACATAGTGGTTTGGTATACCGACTAACCAATCTCTCAAATCCTTCGATTGTGGATAACGAGAAACGAAGAGAAATCGTTTATTTGGAATGTTCGCCTCGAAAAGATACCTTTGACTCCTAATGAACCTGAAGTTTTCGGGATTCTCGATGCCCACGACAACCACGTCTTCTGGTATTGAGAACTTCTTCCAATCAAAAACGAATATTCCGCTTCCCTCAACAGGAGATAGTATTGTGACCGAATCGTTTATATTGCACTCGATTGGCTCGTAGCAGTTAACTAAGAATCCTGGGAAGCTACGATTGGTACGTAGTTTGGAATTTCCCGTTTGAGCTGCCTGTTCCGCCCGAAGGGCCTCTCCCTGACAGAAAGACAACATCCTATCAAGGTCGTCCAACCCTTCGTGGAGTTGGGCAAGGGAGACTAGGAAAGCGTCTTTGTCCAAAACGGATAGAAGACGTTTGCTTCCCCTTGAAGAGCTGATTATGACATGCTCTGATATCAGCTCATCCACCCAATCATATTTAAGAGAACTGGCTGCTACGGATTCTCCGTCGCGAAGAGCGATAAGTTTATTTATAAGTGCTTCCGTTATTTTCATCGTTGTGAAATTAATGTCTTGACAACTGTGTTGGACTTCGCATCCTTGTCGAGCAGGTAAGTGTACTTATAGCTTGACACATTGGTTGTGGTAGGAGATGAGTTGACCAAAATGATGTTCCTTGAATTGGCGAATTCGAGTATACCCTTGATGTTCTGCGGATGCAGCTTGCCGATCTCGTCCATCATGCAATGAATCGTGAAGTCACCGAACTTCTTGGAATCCTTTGTCTTGAACACGTTGATCAGCATGATGTTCACCATGGCCTTTACAAGAGTGTCCGTTCCTTCGCTACCCACATGGGAGAGTTTTGATGTCCATCCCGTGTCGTTTTCGTTCTCCTTGACGCGGAACTCTAGTTGGAACAGGTCGGATAGTGTCAATGTTTGTCTGGAAGAGTTTTCGTTCAGTGTCTTCATAAACGCCAATATCAGTTCGACTGCTCGTTCGTTTACCGAATCGCGGTTCGTCATAGAAAATAGGTTGGCTTCTCCCATATTGTACTGGTTCTCATCGCAGAACTCCTTGATGTGTTTCATGAGGACGACCATCTTATCCGAAGAGTCCTTATGCTGTAGGGCTATCAGCTTGATTGCCTTCACGAAATTCTTCTCCTTGAAGTCCGAGTTGATATCATTGATGATCTTGGCCACCTCCGACTCGTGCCGCGTGAGGTCGCCCACCTCGGATGAAACACGGTTTAATATCTGCGTGTAGCGTTCACTTGTTCTCTTCCTGAAGTCCTCGATCTTATTGTGCTGGATGAATTCCTCCAAGTTTGCCGCGAACTCGAAATAATCGCTGTCCAAACCGAGGTTTGTGCGGAAGCTGAACGTGTTCTTGGCGGAGAAATGGCTCTTGAAAACATTAATGTTCCGTTTGAACGATTCGAGTTTGCTGTTCTTTTCTATGATGGAACCTGTGATCTGCTCGACGGCGACATCTGGTGTAAGAGTAGAGTCCCTCTCCGACACGCCCTCGAACTCGGAAGGGCATGTGGTAGAAGATATAAAGTCGTTAGCTTTGGAAATCGCATCCCTGGTTGATTTCAACTTAGACGTATCTTCCGTAATATCTTTACTGATCTTGTCAATCCGGTCTGTATAGCCTTTTTGTCGGTTCACATATTTTTCGTTCAGTTGACCAAGTTTCTCATTCAGACTTTTCACATCTTTCCTGAACTCTTGCTCTCTGTCAAGGTATTCCGCCTTATCCTTCCTATAGGAGTATATAAGTTCTTTGTTACCGTCGATGAGGGTAAGCTCCTTTTCGTATGATTCGATCATCGCCTTGCATTCCTGGACGATACGGGTGTCGACACCTTTACCTTTCAACTCTTCGTTTTCCTGAAGGTTGAGCCTCTTTATGTTTTCGGAGGTAATGGTTTCCCTGTTTTTTATCTCATCCTGTATCTCGGAGGATTTCTTAGCCATTTTATCTTCAATTAAGGAGATGGCATCCTTGTACGCTTTTTCGACGCTTTTCAGTTGTTTCTTCTTATCCTCCTCTAATTTGCCTTTACCTGATTGCGCCTCCTGCTTCCTACGCGACAAGTCTTGGCGGATAGTTTCAAGATCATCCTTTCTTGCCTCCCGTTCTTTCTCGGATTTTTTAAGGAAGTCGTCAATCTCCACCTTCACCTTCTTTTCTTTGGAAGGTAGATTCTCCAGCTCGTAATCGTCGATGGATTTTTTCTCACGCAGTGGCTGCAGTAATGAGTTGTATTTCTTCTGCAGTCTTTCCTTCTCGTTATCGAATTGGATGGATAAATCTTCTATAGCCTTCACGCCTTTGTCAATTGCTTTCTGAAGATTTTCTTTTTTATCCTTTAGATCTTCGGGATTGCGGACACTCTGGGTTAATGATGACAAGTCTAAGTTGATTCCGTACAAAGAATCGCCTTTGTCGAATTTGGAGGGATTTAGTCCCATGGTGTAAAGTACCTCCTCGTCGATTACCTTACCGATGTTTTCCTTCCAATCCTTTGCGTTCTCTTCCAACCACTCATAAAGGGACCCCTTTAAGTTTGCCAGAAGGGTGTCTATCGCCTGTATCTCGGACTTTAGGGAGTCGACCTCGGATTGCATCTCCTTCCTTGCCGTCTCGAATTCGCTGGTTTTCTCCGAAATGGATTTTTCGTATTCGGCCTCATTCTTCGATATCTCTGAGGTTAAGGATTTGATCTCTCCCTCTATTCGTATGGACTCCGCCTCCAGTTCTCGCAAGGCCTGTTTGCGGGATTCAAGTTCCGCTTTGTAAGGTTCGAGATATCTGAGGTTGTCGATATCATGACCCACCTTCATGATTTGCTGGGTTAAGTCGGATATGATTTCCTGTGTTTCAGATAACTTACCCGCATAGTCCTCCTCCACAGAGGATTTTCTTGAAGCGTATTCGGAAAGCTGTGCCTCCTTCTCCTTGAGGATTGAGTCCTTGAACACACTCTCTTGCAGTAAAAGGGACTGACGAAATTTATCCAATGTAAGGTTCTCCGCTTCGACCAGTTTCCTGTACTTTGAGACTATGTCGTCGCTTTGTTTTGTCAGATCCTGGAGGCGTTGCCTGGTGGAATCAAGTTCAAGTCTGATTGAAGCTTCCTGCTCGGATTTCTTGATGATAGAATCTATCTGAAGTTTTGCGTACTGCTCCTTTTTCTCCTTGCATTTCTTCAGGTTGCCGTCAATTTCTCCGATTTGTTTGTTGATGTCGGATTTTTCCTTGTCATGCTTTGAACTCTCTTCTGAAAGAAGCCTTTTTTGCCGTTGTAGCTCCTCCTCCTGCTTCCCGATCTTATCCTCCAGTTCAGGTGCCTTTTTATTGGATTGACGGAGGGAGTGCTTCAGTTCACCGCAAAGTCCGTTTATCTTCTTATTCAAGTACAGCAACTTCCTATAATCTTCTACTACGTCATCAGCCTGGTTTCTGACCACATTATTCCCCTTATTGTCGGTGTTGTACCAGCATCTTATGTCATTATATTCCTGCTCGAAATCGGACACCTGACCGCGGTAATAGCTAAGCTTTATGCTGATTTCCTGGTCATTCATCGAATTGATGATGATGTCCTTGATGAAATCAGCCTCCAACCTTGAATTTAGAAACACATTCTGAATGGAACGGTATATGTTTGAATAGCTTTTCGCCTCCATGATATGGAAACGCCTGAAGTTCTTGTCGCTAGAGTTTCCGTATATTATGTCGCGGTACTGCTCGTACCTATCAACAATGGGGCTGAACTGTATTTTCCCCACACGTTGTCTGATGGTTTTGATATCGGGGGTAACCTCACCGCTTTCATCTATCAGCCAGTCCTTCTGAAATGGCGCGTCTATGAACCTGAAGCACGCTCTTCCCGAATACTTATAGACAAGAATGGAGAACGGGCCATTCTCATGGTCCACCTCATATACGATATAGGAGTTAGGATGGGGTAAGTAGAAATCGTCGAAACTCTTCATTTCAGGTTTTATTCCCAGATGGGACTTGTCGGCGTTGTAAAAGAACATGATAGTTCTTAGCAATGTACTCTTACCCACACCTTGCGTGCCGATGAAGTGAACGTTACCGTCCACATTGACTTCAGCGTACCTGATTTTGGCGCTGTTTATGTATATTATCTTGCGTAGTGACCTCATATTTCCTCCTCATTTTCGATTATTGTAAGACAATTTATCAGCTCCTCCATGTAATTGAACGCCATGGTCACCCTATAGGTGCCGTCGATCTCGTTCTCAAGTTCGACAAAGTTCAGCCGTTCCAGATCCTTGACCAACTCGTCGATCTTTTCCTCATTCTTCTTCTTGTCGGTATAGAGATCCTTCGCTTTCCCCTGAAGTTCAACATTATTAGAGAACTGTTCCAGTATATTGGACTTCGTGAAAGTGAATCCCGGGCCAAAGGTCGAATTGTACACCTTCAGAAAATCCACAATGTCAATCCACTCCATGCACTGTTTTAGCTTGTTCTCAATATTGATTCTAGTTTCATTACGGGAGAAATAGAAATAACCGTTGCCACTCTCCAATACAAGACCTATTCCCTCGTAATACGCACGGTATTCACTGAAGTTTTCTTCGATCAGGTCATATAGGAGACTCACTTCCGAGGAAACGCTGTTTTGGGATATGAACTTACCTTTGCTTAATATATCGTATATCTCTTTTGTCTTCTGCATATCGTATTCAGTTTTGTTTGGAGTATATCATTGGGTATTCATAATTTTTGTATCTACGGTATTCGTCGCTCACATTCAACTCGGAGAGGAATTGAGTCGCTATTTGGCAGAACAACACCAACTTCTGTTCCTCTTCCATGAGCACTCCGTAGTTGCTGTAGTTCATGATAAAATGGAAAAGGTTGTCTCCCGAAGCCAGGAAAGCGTTCTTCACGTCCCCGGCATCTATAACCACTTGCCTCTCGACCTCCTGTTGGAGCTCATCCTGGTTTAGGGGATCCGCAAGATTCCCTTTTTTAAATCGGTTACGAGATTTCCCAAGGGCGACTTTCCTAATAAAATCCAGCCAATCGTCCGATTCTCTCATATTGTTCAAAGAGAGTTTTAAGGAGGTCTTCTGCCTAGGTTCTAACCAGAGAGGGTCAATATCGCTAAGCTTTGATTTTATGTCTGTGCTGGATTCCAGCATTAGTTGGTCTTTAAGGTGCTTCAGCTTTTGGATCTTCTTGACGAGCATGTTCTGATACTCGATCAAGTTCAGGTACTGGATGATCTGCCTTCGAAGCTCTATTAGGCTGTGGGATGCCTCGTTCAATTCATAGGTCACGTCCGTCACGATATCGCTTAGCCTTGAATCCATGGTTTCAAGGAAAACCGGCGCGTGTTTTTCCTTTATAACCGACTCGCTTTCCTTGATAAACAATTCGATATCGCGTTGTTTTTCCTCGAGAATCTCCAATTTTTTCTTTTTGACCGCATAGTTAGGTTCATTCTTGTACGTATTGTCGATGTTACGCTTCAAGTCGATTACATTGCGCAGGATATTCAGGGATATAGTCCTTAACATCCTTTTGATGTCATTAAGGTAGTTTTGCTTCTTCGTTGGATTATTTTCCAATCTGAAGAACTCGATCGAATGATTCAGACTGTCTATACTTTGCTTAATGCTAGCCACATTTATCTCTTCGTTGACCTCCAGAACTTCCTCGAAGAATTTAATGTAAACATCCTCCAATTCTAGAAAGTCACCGTTCTCCCTTATCACTCCGAACTGTAAAAGATACCTAACGCCCTCATCATGTTTATAGGCTAACTCTTTGGCCTCGTCACGACGAAATGAAAGGGATTTGCGGTGGGCAAACATATCTTTCAGAAGAGCCTTATTATTATCCAGACATTTAATCAGATCATCTAATTTCTGGAAGTGACTAAGTATTTCCATAACTGGCTAAAATTAAAATCGTAAGATACGAAAAAACGTGGAATAATACAATTCAGTTATTCAAACATTGGTTAAAGGTTTCGACGATAACAAAGTCTGATGTGGTATATCAACCTCATTCAGATTTGCGATGGAAATCCTTATTGCCTAGTCTGTAATTTCGTAATCAAAGGCACAAATATAGAAATTATGTGTGCCAAAAAAGGGCACACGATAGAAAATTCCGTTCGATTTGGCAGACATCCCTAATATTATTACTTTTGTTTCATAAGAACATACAGCTCCATAAAACGTTGCGCAATGGATATTATTCATTTCAAGAATCAGATAAATATAGAATTCTCCGATGATGTAGACTTAAAGGGGAAGATAGAGGAACTATACACATACCAAGGGTATCGTCCATCCGTTACCATTGACGGGAACATCATTCACATAAGTATAGACGACCACGTCTTCGACGACACCCGGGAGGAATTCCAAAGAGCCATGTCCCAATGCGAACGCGGCGACATGAACGGAGCGGAGAAGACTCTTCATAGATTGCTTGAAAGATGTCCTCTTCACTCGGAGTCGTATAGAGTACTTGCCCAGATATCCATGGGAAGGAAACAATATGATAAGGCGATCAACTACAACATCGAGGCCTTAAGGATAGATCCGACAAACCTCTATGGCTTAATAAGCATGGGTAATCTTCTTGCCAGGACGAATGACATCGAGAATGCCGATAAGTACTACCAAAAAGCCTTGGAGTACCATCCGGAGGATCCCCTCGCCATCAATAATATCGCCGGAAACCACCTAAGGAGCAAGCGCTTCGATGAAGCGATATCGGCATACGAGAAGGTGTTATCCATCGACGGAACATACCTCAACAGTTACTATGGCCTGGCGATGTGCCATATGGAGAAAGGCGATGCGGAGAAAGCGTTCGACACATGCCTCCAAGGCATGAAGAACGGGACAGACAGACCGGAAAATCCAGGCGTGAGGGAGCACCTCCAGAACATGATGGAAGACCTCGCCAAACACATAGCGAACCGCACCGATTACGGAATCGAGATAGAAAAGGAGAAGAACGAACTGTCTCGGATGACTACAACTCCCTTAAGGATCGAATCCGACAGCACTTTAACGGTACACGCGAAACTGGAGTACGCGCCTACCAGAAGGCGAGACTACCACAGAGTGGCGTATAATCCGCAAAAACCGTACTTCAGTCATCTCCTCATGCACGAATTCATGCACCTCGAGATGGCGATACAGGCATCGGAGCAAGGGAAGAACCAGATTATCTACAGCGAGAGCGAAGGCTCGAAGAAATTCAGGGAATGGTTAGGCTTCGAATACAGCAAACTCAAGAAGACGCTGAAAGGAAGCAATGCCGATGAGTTAACCGAAAGACTATTCAGCGGCTTAATACTGCAGGTCATGAACTGTCCTTTGGACATGTTGGTGGAGGACCGCATCCATGACAAGTACGGTTCCATGCGCGCAATCCAGTTCATTTCCCTCCTCACCATGGAGAGGGAGAACGTCAAGTCCATCCAGAGTTCCGAGAAAACCGCGCTACCCGCAAAGGTTGTGAAGGCAAGTAAGGTAATGAACATGGTGACATCCATGCATTTCAAGGAGATGTATGGCTACGATTTCGTGCGCATGTACAAGGCAACTCCGCACGAAAGAGCCTTGGCTGAGGACCTCTACGAGGAGTATAAAGCATACAAGGACGACTATAAACCTGGTGAGGAATATGACCTGGTGACATATTTCGCCGAGATGTTGGACGTGGAGGAGATGCTGAAACTCAGAAACGAGATACACTTCAAGGATATAAACCTTCCTCCTTCGGATTCCGTACCGTTGGAGGCAAGAGACGCGCAGGCCAACTCAGAACAGAACGACACTTTCAGGGAAAACCACCAGGACGGGAAAGACGCCACCGAGACCATGATGATGGCCATGTACATGCTTGACGCCATGAAATATTTCGAGGGCAAACCGCACGACGACGTGCTTAGGTCGGCACTTGAGATCGCCACTGTCGGAATCAACGGAATCTCACCATCCGGAAGCGGTTATAAAGTCCAATCGATACCGAACAGAGAGTTCGGAGGATACGAGTTCCTTGCGTATTACTATGTCAGTTGGGCGAAGGCTCTGCCGGAGAAACTGAACAGTCTGGGTCTGCCATTCAAGGAGGCATATAAGACAGCGCAGCAAATGTACAACTCAAAAAATTAACGCAATATGGAGGTAAGAAGCTTAAACGACAATCTGATCATCACTATTGATGATCAAGAATGGGAAGATATCTTTGAAATGAACGACGGGGAATACGTCGATATCTTCGCTGATGCGTTGAATATGGACGTCCTTTTCCCTGACTGGGAATCATATGTAGACCGCGATGACGTGTTATCAAACCTAAACTTCGATGACGCCGAGAGATTCAAACAGCTGACCATCGAGTTCGACGGATCCGTAACCGATAAGGATGGAGCGGGCACATACGACATCATAGGATACGACATGAATCCTGCGTTAGACGAGGATGACGAAATGATGGTCATCAACGCCGACAACAAGACGGAGTTGGACCATTGCGTGATGATAACCGTTCACTTCAACCGATAAAAAGGTAATCCAATGGATGAGATAAGACACCTCCAAGATCAAATAGAAAAGTTCTCCGAAGAAAGGGAATGGTCCCAGTTCCACACCGGGAAGGACCTGTCGATGGCGCTTCAGATCGAGGCCTCGGAACTACTTGAGGCATTCCTATGGAAGGGAGAGGACGAGGTCAACCTTGGGAAGGTTAGGGAAGAGCTTGCCGACGTCATCAACTACGCACTCCTAATCGCAAGCAAATATAATTTGGACGTGAAGGAGATCGTGGAAGAGAAACTGAAGATAAACGCCCGGAAATATCCAGTGGATAAAGCCAAAGGAACGGCGAAAAAATACGACGAGTTATAGATTCCCTCCTTTTTGATAACGGCGTGAGTTATAATTCGAATAATTAATTTCATAAATTCAAATAGTATCTATTACCCATGAGTAGATCAACAGGTAGAAATCTTATAACTTTTGGAGCCCCTGGCACGGGAAAGTCTTTTTCGATATCTAAACTGATTAAGAAGCAGTTCGATGATAACCATCTGGTAATTGACAAAGACACTTTAAAAAGACTGCCAGAGGAGGTGGCCTTGAGGACAACATTCCATCCCGATTCGGACTACTCAACATTCGTTGGCTGCTACAAACCCCAGGACACGGATGGCAATGGACTAATTACATACAAGTATCAAGCGCAAACCTTCGTCAGTGCATACCTTAACGCATGGAATACCCAGTCACCCTATTTCCTGATAATAGAGGAAATCAACCGAGGCAACTGCGCCCAGATATTCGGTGACATATTCCAGCTGTTGGACAGAAAACCAAGTGGAGAGCATGAATACGACATAACACCAGATGCGGATCTTGCCAGATATATCAAGGAATGGTTTAAAAAGAATCCTTCAGATCTCTCCATTCCAGACGAAATCAAGGAAGGCAAGAAGATGTTCTTGCCCCGTAATCTCACCATACTTGCCACAATGAATACTAGCGACCAATCGCTCTTCCCTATGGACTCGGCATTCAAGCGCCGTTGGGAATGGAAGTATCAGAGTATACAGCCAGGCAACAAAGAGCGTTGGATCGAGATACGAAAGGAAGAGGTTGCCGACGGAGAGAACCCAACAGAAGCGATCCGATTCTCTTGGTGGTCATTTCTCCAGAAAGTGAACGAAAGGATTTACAGCGTAACAAAATCAGAGGACAAGCAGTTGGGCTATTGGTTTGTGAAAGTTCCAGCCAATGAGCCTATCAGCACGGACCTTTTCGTATCCAAGGTGATATTCTACCTGTGGAGCGATGTGTTCAAGGATTACGGCAATTCCAATGATTCCCCATTCTCCGTGAACAAGGAAACGGAGGGCAGCAACGAATCCAACAATACAGAGAAGGAGCACTTCACATTCCAGAGCTTCTTTGGCAAAGACTCGGAGAAGAATCTGATACGTTTCATGAAAGGCCTCAATCTTACAGAAAACGTGATGCCGGACGAAGACATGAAAGATCCCAATGAACCGGACACGGATGACGAAGATAAGGAAGGACCAAGTGCACAAGACAAAGATAACAACATCAACAGGCCGCATATTATCAGGGGTATCAGAAAAAGAGATGCAAATAATGAAGAAAAGATGTCCGACTTTATCGCAAATTATTCAAGTGAGCATCCCGAGTTCAAACTTAGTCTTGATCCCGAAAAAGAGAATTTCACTAACTGCAAAGTGAAGATAACATTCTTCAATAAAAAAGACCAAACCTTCACAGGAGCGTTTACCGAGGCAGCGGATTTCATACTGACAACCATCGGGAAGGACTCTCCACGTTTATTTGCAGAAATCGACGCAGGCGGAGCTGGATACCCTATTATCGTAGAAGGCACTAAAGACGAATTAAAGAGCCGCACAGACTACGCTAACCCAACACAGTTGAAAGCTCCATTGGAAGGCTATTGCAGATTGACTAACAAAAGCGGAAATGCAATGGTAACAGTCTTCTACCGCATGCTTAAGCTCGTGGAAAAGGAGGAACAACTCTTTACCATCGAACGAGTGGAGAAGAACTGAAAGAAGTGACCATATACCGTCCAAGATGAAGATACTCATAGAGACATACGAATATGAGGCAGAGGAGATAAGGAAGGAACTGCCGGGACTGAACTTCACCGAACATGGAGAAAACCATCTGTGCAGTTTCGACAGTGTCGGTTACTTCTACAACACGGAGATAAACGACTGCCTCTTTTTCCTGCCTAAAGTACTTCTAACAGATGACAACTATAACGACAAGGAGGAAGGCACCAACACAGATAATCCTACCTCCAGCGGTGATAGAGGCAATCTCATCCTAGGCAAATACAGGCCCGAAGACATCATTGACATTGACTGTCCGAAGAATGGCGTTATAGTCAATGACCAGGACAGAGACTTCATACACAATTTTGCGATATGGATATACCGTACGATGGCAGTGTATCGCGAAAAGAACATTAGAGAGTCCTCTATCAAGAACAAAAACATCGCCCAGCTTGACAACAGTGGTTCACCTATTGCCGGATCCAACCTCGACAATGTACTTGCACTGATAAAGTTCCACAACGAGAACCGTGATTTTCTCATATTCAGCATGCAGAACATCAAACGAGGATACAACAAGATCAACTGGAATAAAACCATCGCAACCCGAACTGCTATACAGCAGACCAATGGCTCGTTCCTCTACATGGATCCCGTCAATAAGAAAAAGCAGGTCAACTACGAAGAGGAGCTTATCATCATCTTCTACTCCATACTCAACTACATCAAGAAGATAATGGGGTTCAACATTATGTTCGACCTAAACTTCGAGCTCATCTCTGTCGAGGTATTCCAGAACGTGTACATTACAGGATACGGACGGAGCAGGCTCCTCCAGATCAAGTACAAGTACTTCAGCGACAAGTCACTCTACCTATGGAATCTATGCTATAGATTCTTTGACAGATGCTCCGACATGTACTCCTCCTCCCAGTACGAAGAATACCTGCTTTCCGTATCATTCGAGAGTGTATTTGAAAACATCATAGACGACCTTATTGGTAGTCAGGATATATTGGACGAACTAAAAAACCAGCGTGATGGCAAGATTGTGGACCATATATATTCCTACGACTCACTTGTCAATGGCGAACAGGAGATATACTACATTGGCGACAGCAAATACTACAAGATAGGACATGAAGTAAAGGGATCGTCCCTTTACAAGCAGTATACCTATGCCAAGAACGTTATCCAGTATAACCTTGATCTACTCCTGTCAGAAGAGAGGGGAAGGTCTACACGCAATCACAAGTACATGCTTCCATACCGAGACCCAGTTACCGAAGGCTACAACATTACCCCCAACTTCTTCATCAGTGCGAAGGTTGATAAGAACGCCGCATCCGAATACGACTACGACAACCCTCATCTTGAAGAGCACCGTAATGCGGGTACTGGAGACAAAACCGTCACACACGTTCAGAAGCAGTTCGAGAACCGTCTGTTTGACCGTGATACGCTTTGGCTTTCGCAGTATGATATCAATTTTCTTTTCATCATTGCGTTGTATGTCCGAGACAATGATTTTGCCAAGCAGCATTTCCGCAACGATGCACGTGAACTTTTCCGCAAACGCATTATTCCCATCATAGAGAACGAGTACTATTTCTTCATAATCAAGAAAAAGACGGATGAAAAACTACAGGATATAGTTGACAGAAACTTCCGCATCTTAAATGGAAAGATATATCGTCCATTCAGCAAAGATAATCCCAATGATGAGATTCTGGTTCTTGCTCTAGAGAAGAATCCGGTGGATGCCAGCGAAAACGCCAAAGTCCGCAGCCACTTATCCCAGGACTTCTTCTTATATGACGGCTACAGTCTCGATACAAACATAGAAGATTTCCTATCAGAAAGATTAGAATATGCAAGCAAGTAGAGTATTATATCAAGCGCCGCAGACGCAGTTCATCCGCGATGTCGAACGCAATATCGTGTCACAGAAGATGCGCAAGACAGCCGAGGAGGCAGGCATCCGTTCGGCAGAGAATGAGATAGCATCATGGGAAAACAACGCGCCGCACGTGGCGCGTCTGCTTACACAGTGCGGTGCAAAGGAGAGTTACGTCACGTTTGAGTTCCTTGTGCCATTCTCGCGCAAGCGCATCGATTGCATGATATATGGCACAGGAGATAACGATACTGAGAATGTCGTCCATATCGAGCTCAAGCAGTGGAGCAACAAGACCGTGGCCACTGCTGACAGTGACGGCAATTTCACCACCGACGAGACAGCGGACCGACAAGTAGACGATGTCATCTTTAATGTAGAGGCGTTCACCGGTCATGCCAACCGGGTGGTGGCACACCCTTCACAGCAGGTCAAGGGCTATCAGGGCTATCTTTCCAACTTCATCGAAGTGTTCTCCAATCAGGAAGTTTCGCTCACAGGTCTGGCATACTGCTATAACTACACTAAGAATGACACTTCCAAGCCTACCCATCTATACGCCGAAAAATACTCTGCGCTCTTGGCGAAGTATCCAACCTACGCCAAGGATCAGTTTGATGAGTTGACCAGCAAACTGTCAGTGCTTCTGAAGAAAGGCGCCGGTCTCTCCATCTTCAACAAGGTCATGCAGAGTCCTGTACGTCCTTCCAAGAAACTGCTCAATGAGGTCAGCACCATGATCGAGAGTGGCGATATCTCCGCCTTCTCGCTCATAGACGACCAGATTGTAGCTCGCAATATCATTTTGGACAAGATCCGAGCTCTGATGGCATCATCTATCGACAAGACTGGAAAGAGCGTTATCATAGTCAATGGTGGCCCTGGCACCGGCAAGACGGTCATTGCCCTACATCTGCTTGCAGAACTCGCAAAGATAACAAATGCGGGCAATCATGGCCTGAACGTACATTACGCCACCAAGTCCAAACCTCTTCTCGAAGGTGTACGCTCACAGCTTCGCCCCAACAGCCGTCTACTCTTCTCCAACATCACCAGCTTCGTGCCAGCCTCGGCGGATGAGAATAGCTTCGATGTCCTGCTTGTGGACGAAGCACACCGCATTCAGAAGAATGCCAACAACCAATACACTCCGGCTGAAAAACGGACAAACCTTCCTCAGATAGACACGATTATCCGCGCATCCAAGATCACAGTCTTCTTCATAGATGACCGACAGGCGATCCGCGGTGTAGAGATAGGGTCTTCCGCCATGATCAGGGAGGCCGCAGCACGATGGAACGCGAAGGTGGAGGAGTGCGAGTTGAAGAGTCAATTCCGTTGCAACGGTTCCGACAACTACCTCAACTGGCTTGAACAGGTTCTATACAACAAGCCTGTAACATCACGTTTCGAGTCCGAGGACTTTGACTTGCAAATAATGGATTCTCCCCAGCAGATGTATGACGCCCTTGAGATTCAGAACAACAAACCAGGCCAATCGGCTCGCATTATGGCAGGTTTCTGCTGGCCTTGGTCAACAGATGTAGTCAATGGTGATCTTGTCAAGGATGTACAGATAGGTTCCTTTGCTATGCCATGGGAGACAAGTGACAAGGTGAATGTCAGACAACTCACCCATTCATATCCAAGATGGTACGAATGGGCATACAAACCGGAAGGCTTTAAACAGGTGGGCTGCATCTACACGGCGCAAGGCTTCGAGTTTGATTATGCCGGTGTCATTATTGGCCCCGATCTCAAGTACGATATCGAGTCACAACAGGTCATAACGGACAAGACTGCATGTAAGGATCCTGTGCTCCGTCGTAATGTCAGCGAGGCTACGATGACATTTGATGACTTCGTCCGTAACATATATCGCGTCCTTATGTCTCGTGGCATGAAGGGCTGCTACGTATTTGTCTGTGATGACAATCTGCGCACATACATGCAGAAACTACTTAACGATATGAGAGACTGAGCCTTATGGAAATGGAAGAATTTCGCAATCAGCTGCTCAAGTACCTCTTTGTGGAGAAGAGACTCGACGAGATAGATGCAGAGAAGCAAAAGCAGATGAGCATTGAGAAGAAGGTAGAGCAGAACCTTCTCCTCGTAGGTGTCACCGTCAGTGAACAGGACGGCGAGACATATGTGCTCAATGTTCCCGACAACTACTCCAAACTACGTGCCGGCGACATGGTACAGGTCACAGAGGAAGGAACAAGAACGCAGTATGGGGCCACTGTCATAGATGTGTTCTTCGATACCATAACCATCACATGCGACAAGCAGCTGGATGCCACAGCCACATACGCCCTCGAGCAGAAGGCACCTGCCCTGTTACAGTCGCTCATATCATGTCTCGAAGGCATATATTCCGGAGTCCCAGGTGCTGGATTCCTGCGACTTTTGTCTGGTGAGGAACCATTCGAAATAGATGATTTCATGAAAGTCTCCGTTGACGAGATCCCCAACTTCGATTCGGTAAAGGACAAACTCAACGAGGAACAACTATCCGCCGTATCCTCAATGCTCGAATATCCGCCAATACATGTACTACAAGGGCCTCCAGGCACTGGCAAAACATTGGTTCTTGCCGCTACCGCTATTGCCACAGCACACATGAATCGCGAGGTGGTCATCATCGCCAACACCCACCAAGCCGTGAACAATGCTCTACAGAAGATAGGTTCATTGGATAAAAAAGTCACCTTAATTAAGGTTGGCGCTAAGTTGAAGGCAGATGAACTGGATGATTCCGTGCTGAAATTCGAGAAATTCAGCGACTACTACGAGTACAGCTACAAGAATCGCAAGAAAAAACGTACAGGTCACATCATCGGAATGACGATCTGGGGTGCTGTTGCTCATCTCGGGTTGCGTCATCATTCTCATTTCAGGCCATATCAGGCGCTTGTAGACGAAGCGTCGCTGATGCCGTTGTCGATTGCTACAATCCTTGGCAAGACGGCGCCATCCGTATGTCTATTCGGAGACAGTCGACAGATGCCACCAATATTCCGTTCCGAACTGGAGGATAACAAGTTCAGTATCTCAATACTCGACTATTGTGCCGAAAGGGTAGAGGGTGTTCCCGTATCTGTACTGCACACCACATATCGTATGAACCAGGAGATAACCGAGTTGGTAAGCAAGAACTACTACGAACCATTCGGAGAAAAGCTTATCTCATCCGACTTCTCAAAGGACAGGAGGTTGAAACTTAATGCTCAAGGAGAAGACAAGATGATTAACGAAATGCTATCCTCAGAACAAAGCGTGTGGGAGATTGAACCACCAATGTCTCATCCATGCGAGGACATGAACGAAGAGGAGGCTGAGTATATCTCCAGAATCATTAAGACCGCTGTCGAATCGGGAATGTCCACCAACGACATGGCCGTCATCACCCCATACAGAAGACAAGTGAAGACGATACGAGAATACCTCCATAAGGATGAATATCTAGGATCTAACACCACACTGCCTCTCGTCGACACAGTGGAGAGATTGCAGGGGCAGGATGTGGACCTGATCATCATCAGCACGTGTGCCACAGATCAAGAATATTTCAGTGCCCATAAGGAGTTCCTAACCAATCCGAACAGACTCAATGTCATGTTCAGCAGGGCAAAAAAGAAGGTAATATTTCTTCGTAAGGAGCAATTGTGGGCAATCTAAAACAATCAGGGTAAAATAGATTTAATATACAGTTTTTAATAGATGATATGCAAATAGGTTGGATTGACTTCTCAAAAACTGACAGAGACAAAGCCTTCGAAGCGCTTCGGTTACTTGATGGACCAAGGGCGGTGGACGAATTAGGTTTTGGTAGGATTCGTGATGCGTTTGCTAATTACTTTTTCCCAGGTACATCTACGATTCAAACAAGAGCCAAATACTTTTTTATTGTCCCTTACGCCTTTCAAGAAGCGATAGAGAATGTCGACATAAAAAACACCTCCCAATTACTCCGGGAAGTGGAGGAAAAAATAGAAAGGGAGTGCGCCGAAATTCTTATTGGTCCTAATCGGTCCCATCTGAGTCAAGATAGTGGCATTATTGGATCTGTTAGCTTGAATCAGGGAACCTGGGTATCACGAAAGCCATCTTCCATTTATTGGAATGGGCTGAGAAAATTCGGGATTCTGGCAAAAAACCTAAGTATGGGACAATATGCCGAGCTTGCTCTTGCACAGAAAGAGCGAATGTTATCCATAGCATCAATGCGACATGTGAAAGGAAGAGCAGATGATGGTTTTGATTACGATGACAAGGATGCTGGAGGTGGTGACTACGAGACCTATTGGAGTATTCAACCGCCATCAAATTGGAAAGATAACCTTAGAATAGATTTACTCCCCGAGGAAGCTGATATCCTTCATCGTCACATATCACAAAACACAAAGGGTTCGTTACTTCAGTTGTACCTTGATAATTATGCAGAGGCGGAAAAAGCAAATGGATTCCCAGATTTGGTTGTTATCCTTTCCAAATATATGGACAAACAAAGCATAGAATTAGCCAATATGGCCATAAATTTTGACAGACTAACATATATGGCGAAAGTTAGGTTCAACATTATGCTCACAAATAATAATGATGAATCTCTAATTGACGAATGGGAATCACTATTGAACGAATACCGATCTAACCCTTTCGATCTTGATATTGATAATCTATTTGTCAAACTTAAAATATCATCAGGAGGAGATTGGGGCCTCAAGTCATTCCTAAAATCGCTTCAATCCATGATAAAGGAAGGTGATAATGGGTTTGCGAAGTTGGATGAATTGATACGAAAGAGAGAGAAAGGAATTAAGGGCGCAGCCTCCAAACTTGGTAATGTCAATGGATATTCTGTTAATGACAGAGCCGGATATGACCATTATGATTATAGATTCTTTTCCGCAAGACGCATAGTAAGAGATATTGTAACAGTAGAGAAACGATGAAAGAGGTTTTCAATCCCCAGTCCAGCCAGTGTCGTTTGGACTACCATGAGTTACTAGTTCCTGAAGTCGGGTATAAATTGGAGAAAGCTATAACGACTACATATTCCCTGGATATGGAGACAGTGATGGCGTCTTTCCTATCTCTCGGATTGGATGAATCTACGGATAGTGAACTGCTTCGAAATCCAATCTCGCTATTGTATGCAATTAAGTCTTTGAGTAGAAAAGTGTTGATATTCTGTGATTCATCAAAGATAAAGAGTCCTAGGAAACAAAATCATTTGATGAATCTTCTTGAATGTGCTTTTGTCCCTGTCTCATTACCTAAAACAGAACAAGGGTTCCCGTCTTTTCATCCCAAGACTTGGCTGTTGGAATATGTTAACCCTAACACGAAAGATCGAAAATATAAATTTATAGCACTCAGCCGTAATCTCACAACTGACAGATCTTGGGATGTGTCTATATGTTTGAATGGAGACACTTATACAAAAAGCCAAGCGAAAACAAAACCACTTATTAATTTTGTGAAATTCCTGAAGGGGCAAACTTCAAAACTTGATAACTGGTATAATGAGAGAAGTGTGTTTATCGAAGATTTTCTTAAAAGACTGAATGATGTGTCATTCAGAACAGAAGACGGCGATTTCTCAGATTTTGAAATTCTCCCTATTGGAATTGACAACAATAAGGCTAATCCAGATGAAATACTCTTTTCATCCTCAAACAAGCTCGACAGCCTTACGATTATGTCTCCCTTTATCTCCAAGGGAACAATTTATAATTATTTGCAGAGGACTGACAACCCAATTAACTTAATAACTAGAAAGTATGAATTGGGGAAGATAAAGGAACTCTCAGGTTTAAATGTTTATTGTTTAAAGGATGGCATCGTAAACGCAGATATTGAGACTGAGTATGATTCTGCCAGGGATGAATATGTTGAATACACATATCAGTCCGATATCCATGCTAAGATCTATTGTCTAACATATAAAGATGCCCACTATTTGTACCTGGGATCCATGAACGCAAGCCATTTTGGGGAACATCGAAACGTAGAGATGTTATTGCGGCTAAAATCAAAGCTTTATAGCCCAAAAACTTTTCTTAAAGAACTATCTTTAGATGATGACTTGAAATGCGCATTCGAACAGATTGAATTTGATAATCCCGCCATTGAAGTTGAAGAGGATGAAGAGAAGGGGAAATTTGAAAGTATTGTTAAGGAAATTTGTAGAATGGGGGGGGCCGCAGTAGTAGAATCACGGTTAGACAAATCTTATAACACAAAATTGTCATTCATATCCTTTATCGACGATATAGGAGACATGAGGATCTATCCTTTTTTTGCTCAAGGGAAAAGTATTTCCTTGAAACAAGAAATTTGTTTTGAAGGGCTTCAGCTGACAGAACTGTCCTCGTTCTATGTTGTCTCATCTGGAGATTACTCGAGCTTAATAGTCATTCCTACCCAAGGAATTCCAGAGGATCGCGACAAAAAGATCATCTCGAGCATTATCTCAAATAAAAGGAAACTCTCGGAATACATTGCACTCATATTAGGAATGAAACCTGTTAATGACTTGATAGAGGAGATAGAAGAGTCTTTAGGAGTAGAAGAAATAAAGGAAGGGAAACGCAAAAACATCCATCGCGGAGACGAAATATATCCTATATATGAGAAGATGCTGACTGCAGCATATCAAGATTCCTCGCGTCTAAAGGAGATTGGAGATCTTATAAATATGATCGACGATGACGAGATCATTTCACAGGATTTCAGGAATTTATATAATACGTTTAAGGAAGCTACTAACTTATGAATCGAGATGTAATTTCAAAGATAGAAAATGAAGTATCGCTTTCCCTGAAAGATTTTCAGAAGGCGACTGTTGATCGAGTAGTAGACCTATTTTGCCAAGGTCAGAGAAGAGTGTTAGTGGCAGACGAAGTAGGATTGGGTAAGACTTTCATAGCTAAGGGGGTCATAGCAAAGCTTGTTAGTAAGGCAGCGGCATCCAATGAAGATCATTTCAAAGTCGTCTACATATGTTCCAACCAGAATATAGCTCATCAGAATATCCGGAAATTAGACTTATTTCGCACATACAATAAAAACGTTTCTGCACAAAGACTCTCTTTACAATTTAAGGCAGTCAAGGAGTATGAAATGTCTCAGAAGGGAGAACCATTTAAGGTTCAGTTACTTACCTTGACTCCTGAAACATCATTTAAACAAAGTAATGGTACGGGAACGATAACTGAAAGGAATAACATTCTTGCTGTACTACACTATCTTATTGACGATGACAAATTATCCGATCATGAAAAGAGCGGACTCAAAGGAATCTTAAGGAGTGTATTCTTAGATAACCAAGATGCCGATTTCATTCCTTCGAAGTTTGTCGCTGCGGAGTTAGCGCATGATATTGTCAAAATATTGCGAGATACTGAATACGACGACAATAGCACATTTAAAGATTGTCTCTACAAATATCTGAATAATAATCCTGAGGGAGGGATTAGTCATAATAAGCATTTTATAGGTTGGTTACGCAAACAGTTCGCCATCGCAAGTGTTGAGATGCTTAGCCCTGATCTGGTTATCATGGATGAATTCCAACGATTCCGTTTTATGATATCACCTGATGAAGAGGACAGTGAATTGTCGTTGTTAACACAAAAGTTCATCAAAGGTGGAGGTAATGGCATGAAAATCCTTTTGCTTTCAGCCACTCCTTACAAGTTATTCTCCACACTGGAAGAAATAGAGACAGCACAAGACGAGGATCATTACAGCGAGTTTACGGATGTCATACACTTCCTTAAGGATGATGAGTCGAAAATCCATGAGTTCAACAAAGTGTGGAGCGAC
This sequence comes from Bacteroidaceae bacterium, assembly GCA_024401215.1. Lineage (GTDB taxonomy): Bacteria > Bacteroidota > Bacteroidia > Bacteroidales > Bacteroidaceae > Minthosoma. The sequence goes on along the minus strand of JAKSLL010000045.1, from coordinate 2,134 downwards.
TATTCCATTTCCCTGAATGAGGTCAGAAATGACAAAACTGCCATACTAACTCTGAAGGAAATTAAATCGGAAGCCGAGAAATCCTTATATGACTGCATCTGCAGAACCGAGAGAATTGCCGTTATGGAAGACAAGGATTTCATTGATGATTCAACTAAGAGCCAACCCGTTAAGGTGACATGTGCCGACATAAAATCCTACATAGAGGCAAGAAAAGCCATTTCCCTGTCCAACAAACCAATACGGTTCACGGAGGACTATATAAAAAGTAGCCCTTACGTATTGTCTTACATGGGTAATTACGATGCCAAAAGGAAACTAGAAACTTATCTCCGTAAGAATCCTGAAGACATTGTCAAAACCAAGAGCGATTTTCTATGGATAAAGAAAAGTGATATAGAAAATTACAAGGAGATTGCGTCCAATAATGCAAGGCTATCCAAATTATTGGAGGACTTATATAGCAACGGTAACCATGAGATGTACCTATGGGTTCCACCTTCAATGCCATACTATACACCGAGCGGTGTGTACAGAAACTCCGAGAAAGAGAACTTCTCCAAAACTCTCGTATTCTCCGCATGGGAAATGGTTCCCAAGATGATTGCAACTATGGTTTCATATAATGAAGAGACCAGAACTGTCGGAAAATTGATAGGTAGAAGAGAGAAGGAGGAAAAATTTAGAGCTAAAGAGAATGGAGAGGAATATGAAAAGGTTTCCCGTAGCTATTTTAAGAAAAACAGATTTCCTAACGACAGACTAAAGAAGACAGAAACTAACGTTCTCTACACACTCCTATATCCATGTGCCACCTTGGCATCTATATATTCACCAAGATTCGGAGAAATGGAGGATATTAAAGCTGTAGAAGGACGACTTAGAAATGAAATCAGTAAACTGACTAGAGTTTATAGGGAGAAATACCTATTCAAAGGTCATGAAGACGCTAAATGGTACTGGATGATACCTATCATGATGGATATAGATTGTGGCAATCTATCCACATACGATTCCGAGAACCGAATTCTTTCCGCTATGTCGACAGAATTTAGCACCAGGAAATATCAGATTAATACCATAGATTTTTCTCAAAATAAAGGACAATCCATAGGTAGAATCCCAGATGATTTGGAGGATGTGTTAGTAAATATGTGCTTAGGGTCTCCTGCGGTATGCTTATATAGGAACCTAAAGGACATTGACCAAGCCAGCAAAATCGCAGAACAGTTTGTCAGTTATTTCAATACACCGGAAAAGACGGCCATTGTTGAACTCGCTAACAATACTCAGAAATATAAAGACAATGATCATTGGCAAAACGTTCTTTTATATTGTAAAAACGGAAACCTTCAAGCTGTTATTGATGAGTTTATCCACTTGAGAAGAGGGGAGGATTTATATGAGACATTCAGCAATTCCTTGTCTCTAAGGACTGCCTCATTCCAAGTGGAATCCTACGAGGAATTCAGAAGTAAACTCAAAACTTTTGACATAAAGGACAATAGGAAGCTCAGAACTCATTTCGCTGTGGCCTTTACAGACACAAAGGATGAAAAGGGTATTGTTCGAAAGGATACCATTCGAGAGTCGTTCAACTCTCCATTTTGGCCATTTGTATTGGCGTCTACATCCATTGGGCAAGAAGGACTTGACTTCCACGCGTATTGCAGAAAGGTTATGCACTGGAACCTTCCTAGCAATCCTATCGATATTGAGCAAAGAGAAGGTCGTGTAAACAGATTTAAATGCCTTGCTATCCGACAAAGTATTGCGAAGACCTATTCCAACAAGTTGAAAGAAGACTGTTCGATTGGAAATGTATGGAATGATCTTTTCGATATTGCTGTTCAAGATAGATCTCCAGATGCCAGTGAGTTGATTCCATACTGGTGTTTAGGTGATAAACAGGAAGTGAAGATTGAGCGAGTCATAGCTCCTTACCCATTCAGTAAGGATGAATCTAGATATGAACGCCTTATCAAAATTCTTTCCCTTTATCGCCTTACTCTTGGACAACCTAGACAAGAGGAGTTACTTGACTCCATTTTCAAGGAATTTGACGATGACAGTGAGCTGAAGAATTTATTTATTAACCTAAGTCCTATTAAACACCGCATGTAATTCGTAAGTC
>JAKSLL010000044.1 GCA_024401215.1 Bacteroidaceae bacterium | reverse complement strand
AGAACGGTTCTGCTATGCTCTTCGTTTCATCTAAGGTTAGCCAGCTCGCTCTCCTTCCACAGGGTCGTGTTGAGGCTGCTAAGCGTGCTAAGGCAATGGTTGCAAAGATGGACGAACTTGGTTTCGGTAACTGTACAAACACTCGTGCTTGCGAGGCTGTATGTCCTAAGTGTGAGACTATCGCTAACATTGCTCGTCTCAACCGCGAGTTCATCAAGGCTAAGCTTGCTGACTAATACACATTATTATATATAAAAAGAGGGTGTGCCACTTTTGACGCACCCTCTTTTTTATTTCTGTGAAGGCAAACACTTAATGTGTTGAGTTGTGTTTGCTTGAAAATTCCAATGTTATTACAACACTTTGATAAGCTCGACATCAAAGATAAGAGCTGCAAATGGTGGAATCATGCCACCAGCTCCGCCTTCGCCATAAGCAAGCATATAAGGGATGTAGAAACGGAACTTTGAACCTTCTGACATGAGCTGAACACCTTCTGTCCAACCTGCGATAACCTGCTGAAGACCGAAATCTGCTGGTTCATTGCGCTTGTAGCTGCTGTCGAATACTGTTCCGTCGATAAGACGTCCTTCATAATGGCAGCGTACGGTGTCAGAAGCCTTTGGCTTTTTACCTGTACCTTCTGTTATGACTTCATACTGAAGACCGCTCTTTGTAACAGTGATGCCTTCCTTCTTGGCATTCTCTGCGAGGAACTTCTCGCCTTCTTCCTTGGCTGCCTTGCCAGCCTCAGCCATTGCTGCACGCTGTTCTGCTTCTTTCTTCTGGAAGAAAGACTGCACGATTGTTTGTGCTTCAGAATTGCTAACTTTTAATTCGTTGTCCTGGAGAACATCAACGATTGAAGCCGCAAAATCCTCTATCTTGAGGTCATCCTTCAATCCCATCTGCTTGAGCTGCTGGCCGATGCCAAGTCCCAAAGCATAGCTTAATTTGTCCATTTTCTTTTTTTGTTCTAAGTTATTACTCTTATTCTAAATAATTGTTCATGAATTTTACTGCAAAGTTACTACAAATATTTGATATTGTAAATTCAAAAATTGTATGTCGCTAATCTTCTTCCACTTTTTCCATAAAAGCTGTTGGTATATATGCTGTAGCAATGGCAAAAAGATGAGGTATGGATACAATAACTCTTTGCTGACCTTTTATGCGCATCACTCGACCCTCAATACCTTCGAATGTGCCTTTTGTTATACGCACCTTATCACCAGCCTTGAACGTTATGTCTAAATTCGGAAGGAATACAGTATCCTCCTCTTGGACATTAGCAACAGCCATGAAATGTTTCATTTGAGAATCTGGCACTTGCATTGGAGCGCCAGATGTTTTGTCGTAGTAATAGCGCAGATAATCAAGCTGATGAGAAAAAACTATCTCATCAATCCACTCTTTTGATTCATGCACGAACACAATATTATGTATAGAAGGCGCTATTACGCGTTTCTGTCTTTCTTTTCCATTCTGCCTGACTTTCTTCAAAGCGTAGTGCATAGGTACAAAGCACTCTATCCCCCTATCCTTGCAGAATTGCATGAATTGTGATTCTCTGCAGTATGTTGTTCGAAGCACGAACCATCTCTTTTCGTTATCGCTCATCAGCTATTTGCCTTTCACTATTTTCTTTATGTCGTTTAGTTTGTTGAGAGCCTCAATAGGTGTAAGGCTGTTTATGTCGAGATTTAGAATCTCGTCACGAATCTGACAGAGAACGGGGTCGTCTAACTGGAAGAATGATAGCTGACCTCCATTTGTATTGCTTGCTGATATCATTTCTGTCTTTGGACGTGAAATGCCATCACCAGAGTTGTTGGCTTCAAGTTCCTTTAGCACTTGCTCGGCACGGCTTACTATAGATGGAGACATACCTGCAATTTTTGCCACATGAATACCGAAAGAATGTTCGCTTCCGCCCTCAACAAGTTTGCGCATGAAAATAACTTTTCCATTCACTTCGCGTACGCTGACATTGAAATTTTTAACTCTCTGGAGTGATTTCTCCATCTCGTTAAGTTCATGATAATGAGTTGCAAAAAGTGTGCGCGCATGTGCCTTCGGATTTTCATGAATATACTCAACAATAGACCATGCTATAGAAATGCCATCATAAGTTGATGTGCCTCTTCCCAATTCGTCGAAGAGAACGAGAGATCGAGGGCTAAGGTTGTTGAGAATGCTTGCCGCCTCATTCATTTCTACCATGAATGTTGATTCTCCAACAGAGATATTGTCAGATGCTCCTACACGAGTGAAAATCTTATCTGTCATGCCAATGTGGGCACTGTCGGCAGGAACGAAGCTTCCAATCTGTGCCATTAGCGTGATGAGTGCTGTTTGACGGAGCAAAGCTGACTTACCTGCCATATTTGGACCGGTAAGTATTATTATCTGCTGCTTTTCGTTGTCGAGATAAAGATCATTGGCTATGTATTGTTCGCCTACAGGCATCTGACGTTCAATGACAGGGTGTCTGCCCTGTTTGATATCGATGACAAAACTTTCATCAACTATTGGCCTATTGTATCTGTATTCTTTTGCAGTCATAGCAAAAGACAGCAGACAGTCAATCTGTCCAATGAGTAGCGCATCTAATTGTATTTGAGATATGTAATTTGATGCTTCCGTCACTAATTCATTGAAGATATTCTGCTCTAAGGTGCTGATTTTCTCCTCAGCACCAAGAATCTTTTCTTCGTACTCTTTCAGCTCCTGAGTTATATAGCGTTCTGCTTGGGTTAAGGTCTGCTTTCTAATCCAATCTTGCGGCACCATATCTTTGTAAGTGTTTCTCACTTCCATATAGTAGCCAAACACATTATTGAATCCTATTTTAAGACTCTGAATACCTGTAGCTTCTGCTTCACGTTGCTGTATTTTCAGAAGGAAATCCTTGCCGGAATAGGCTATTTGGCGGAGCTCGTCAAGTTCTGGATTCACACCGTCGGCAATAACACTTCCTTTGTTTACTGCTATAGGTGGAGACGGATTGAGGCTTTTCTCTATTCTATCTCTTAATTGGACACAAGCGTCAAGTCGCTCTCCGATGCTGCGAAGGCTGTTGCTATCTGTGCCTAAACACATCTCTTTGATTGGCTCTATAGCCTTGAGCGAGAGCATCAGCTGCACCATCTCACGTGGATTGACACGTCCCACAGCCACTTTGCTGGAAATGCGTTCAAGGTCACCAATCTGTTGCAAGAGTTCCTCTATGCTGTCTCTTAATTCAGGCTCGCGGAAGAAATATTCAACAACATCTTGTCGCTCGTTTATACGCTTTATATCTTTAAGCGGGAATACCAGCCAGCGGCGCAGCATGCGAGCGCCCATTGGGCTTACAGTCTTGTCGATGACAGAGAGGAGGCTGTTGCCACCCTCGTTCATAGAATTTATAAGTTCGAGGCTGCGAACAGTAAACTTATCCAGACGCACATACTTATTCTCCTCAATCTGAGATATGTTTCTTATGTGGGATATATGAGTATGCTGTGTCTGTTCGAGGTAATAAAGTATTGCGCCTGCTGCAATAATTCCGTTTTTCAGGTGCTCGACTCCAAATCCTTTGAGATTCTTCGTTTCGAAATGTGAAAGGAGTTTCTTCTTTGCAGAGTCATCGGTATAAATCCAGTCGTCAAGTTCGAACGTGAAGTATTTACCACCGAAGTTGCCTTCGAATTTCAGACGTTTACCACGCTCAAAGAGCACTTCCTTAGGGGAAAAATTAGTTAGAAGCTTATCTACATAATCTGTTGTGCCTTCTGCTGTCAGGAATTCTCCTGTTGAGATGTCTAAAAGTGCCACTCCACAGGATGTGCTTCCGAAATGTACTGATGCCAAGAAGTTGTTCTCCTTAGTGTTCAGCACATTATCAGCCATAGCCACACCAGGAGTGACCAGTTCGGTGATGCCTCGCTTAACAAGTTTCTTCGTCAGTTTTGGATCTTCTAATTGGTCGCAGATGGCTACTCTTTTGCCAGCTCGGATGAGTTTTGGAAGATATGTGTCAAGTGCATGATGAGGAAATCCTGCCATGGCGGTGCCACTTGCAGAGGTGCCAGCCACGCTGCTTCTTTTTGTCAGTGTGATGCCAAGGATTTCAGATGCTATGGCAGCATCTTCATTGTATGTCTCGTAAAAGTCACCGCAACGAAATAAAAGGAGTGCGTCAGGGTGTTTCTCCTTGAGGTCATAGAACTGACGCATCATTGGGGTGAGTTCGTCTTTTTTAGTAGCCATAATTATTCAATTTAATGCAAAGATAGAAAAAATGACTGAAAAAAGGGTGTCATCAGGTGAAAAAGTAGGAGCACTATGTTATAAAGTTTTAAAATGCGTGGTATATGTAAGATTCTTGCTAATTTTGCAGTCGATTCATGAGAAGGATATTTTTCATATTATTGCTATTGATATCATCGTTTTTTGCAATACCGATGATGGTTAGGGCTCAGCAGATAAAAGCAGATGCTCAGCTGGATTATGACATGACGGGTGAGCCAATATTCTCTCATGCTCTTTATTATACAGGTATGGTTGAGTATAATGGGGAGACAATACCAAGTTTTGCTTATTCTGACTTTTATGTTTTCAAGAAGTTGATATTCAAGAATCCTAAGGAGGCGAAGAAGTATTATAAGGTGGCAAACAACATCAAGAAAGTCTATCCTATTGCTTGTGAGATACAGCGTAGAGTGAATGCCACTATTGCACATCTTGATTCGCTGCCTACTAAGAAGGAGAAAGACGCCTATATGAAAAAGGCGGAGAAGGAGTTGAAGGCGGAGTATTATCCGAAACTGAAAAAGCTCACGTTTGCCCAGGGTAAACTGCTGATAAAGCTTATTGACAGGCAGTGTGAGATGACTGGCTACGAATTGATAAAGACATATATGGGTGGATTCAAGGCTGGATTTTACAACACTTTTGCGAGTCTTTTTGGAGCGAGTCTGAAGAAGGAGTATGATGCGGAAGTTGATGATAGGCTGACAGAACGTGCAATATTACTTATTGAATCGGGACAACTATAATGAGGAAACTTAAGATAACAGAAATGGGGCGCATGAACACAGAAGAGTTCAAAGCTTCAAAGAAGATGCCGCTTGTTGTGGTGTTAGACGATGTGCGCTCTATGTATAACGTAGGAAGTGTGTTTCGTACTGCTGACGCTTTCCGTGTTGAAGCCATATACCTTTGTGGTATTACAAGCCAGCCGCCACATGCTGAAATACATAAGACAGCTTTAGGTGCGGAAGACACAGTAGAGTGGGTGTATTTTGAAGACACAATGGATGCCGTGAAAGACTTACACGAAAAAGGGTATTATGTCTTCAGCACAGAGCAATGCGAAGGTAGCACCAAGCTGCAGAATTTGGGAGATGAGATAGGAAAACATAACTTGAAGAATGAAAGGCATGCCTTTGCTATCATCATGGGAAATGAAGTTAAAGGTGTCAAGCAGGAAGTCGTAGATGCTTCTGATGGATGTCTTGAAATACCTCAATTTGGAACGAAGCATAGTCTTAATGTCAGCACTACAGCAGGTATGGTGATTTGGGAGTTTGCCAAACACCTTATTATAGAGGAATGTTCAGTAAATTAGTTTGATTCGCTGTTTATATTGATTGCTGATTACCATTACTTACCATTGCTTGCTGGCGGTATTTCGTTAAAGACAAGAGTCAGTCAGTAAGCTTAAAATGAGAATCATACAGATAGGTGACACCATATAAATGGATAGGTTTTTTATCAAATGAATCAAAAACTAAAGAAAAAACAGCACTTGTTAAAGTTTCAAGTGCTGTTTTTTAGTAATTTTGCAACATGAAACATTTTGTCGAATTCTGCTTTAGCAGGTCGTTTGCAAAATAACAATCGGAATACATTAAATCTAAAAATTATATTTATGAGAAGATTATTACTACTCGCTTCTTTTATGCTATCCATGCTGTCTGCATTTGCGCAGCCAAAGTATGGAAACCTGCCTCCAATTCATGTCGATGGCAATCAGCTTCGTGACGAGGCAGGAAACAAGGTTGTGCTTCATGGTATCATGGACACACCAAGTCCGTGGTTCAACAATAATCGCTGGGGAGCGGCAAATGACGCTAATGTCACAGCTTGTGTCACCTACTTCAATAGGCTCTTCGTTGCTGAGACTGATAATTCTCAGGGAGCATATTGTAACCTTTTCCGTTTGCATCTTGACCCATGCTGGACAAATGACAATAGTGTAAACGCTAAAGGCTTTACTTCAAAGAATGGCAAGATTTATGACCCGCTGGGCAATGAGGTAGGTGGTGAGGCTGACATACATCACTTCTCTAAGGCTAAACTGAAGAAGTACATGAAAAGCGTTTACACTCGCATAGCTATTCAGGCTCTCAAAAATGGCATGTATGTTATCATGCGACCACCTGGCGTGTGCCCTGGTGACATTCAGGTTGGAACTTACTATCAGGATTATCTTACTGATGTGTGGGATATCGTGACACAGAATGATACTATCCTCAAGTATTATGGACACATCAGTATCGAGCTTGCTAATGAGCCTGTTCGTATTCGCAATGCCAATGGACAGGAGAGCGGTGATGCACGTTTCCACGATTTCTTCCAGCCTGTAGTTGACAAGATTCGTGCTAATGGTTTCAAGGGTATCATCTGGGTTCCAGGAGGTATTTGGCAGCAGGAATATCGTCCTTATGCAAGTCATCCAATCACTGACCCACTCAACAATATTGGTTATGCTATTCATGACTATCCTGGTTGGTATGGCCTCAGTGATGGCAGCTACAATGTTCAGACCGGTATCAATAAGTTCGCAGAATCACTTCCTATTATTCGTACTAATCCAATAGTTATCACAGAGATCGACTGGAGTCCTCAGAAGCCAGGTACAGGTCACTACAATGAGAGCGGTGCATGGGTTGAGAGCAACTACGGTACTTGGGCTACTGCATCTACTTCTAAGTGGGGTAAGGCGTTCAAGCAGGTGAAAGAGCACTATGGCAATGTGTCAATGACTCTTTCTGGTTCACATTGCTATTTTGACTGGGATACATACAAAAACAGCAACTACAAGAAAGTCGTCCCTGCTTTCCCTGGAATAAAGGAGGCTTGTGGAGAGGCTTGTTTTGAGTGGTATGCAGAATGGGCTAAGGTTAATTATCCAAGTTTCGAATTCTATCAGGAAGTTAAGGACTACCCTGCAAATCCATTTGAGCGCTCTAACAGCTGGTTCAATACACATATTCTTTTGGAAGGTACTGCAAATCACTCTGCTCAGGTGTCAACGCTCAATCTCAAGAAAGGTGGATGTCAGGGTTGGAGATTTGATGAGACACAAGACGGTATTGATCTCTCAGGTTATAAGACCATTAAGGTATCTTTTGCAAGAAATCCAGCAAAGAATACGATATTAAAGATTTATGATAACTCAGGCAATGCCAACTACTTTGGCGATTACTGCAAAGTGGATATTGCTGGCAGTAAAGAGTTCACCATCGATCTTCATAACATGATCAGTGTTGAGGGTAAGAAGATAGACCCAGCACACATCCGTATTGTTGGATTTAGTTCCCTTGGTGCAGACCAGACTATTTATCTGAAAAGCATTGAATTGAGCGGTGAAGAGGCAGATGCAATTTCCTTCATAAGTGATGGCAATGCTTCTATTGAAGCCGTCTATTCTGTTGGTGGCAACAAGACTAACGGATTGAAGAAGGGTATGAACATTGTAAAATACTCTGACGGCACAACAAAGAAAATTATTGTTAAATGAAAAGATTCGTATTCTCGATAGTATGTGCTTTCGCTCTTGCTGCTTTTGGCAACGCTTGGGGGCAGGAGGCGACAATAAAGCCTTTCGCTTATAAGTGGACTGCAGACCAGGGCGATGGCACATACATCAACCCTATACTTAATGCAGACTTCCCAGACTGTGATGTTATACGAGTAGGCGACACTTACTATTTTGTGAGCACTACTATGTACCACTTCCCTGGAGCAACAATACTGAAGTCAAAGGACTTGGTCAATTGGGAGTATTGCGCAAACCCTCTTGAAAGGATAGGAGATAATGATGCCTATAACTTGTTGAAAGGCAAGCATCACTACTCTCAAGGTCAATGGGCAGCGTCGCTTAACTATTATGACGGAAAGTTCTATCTTTACTTCATCTGCTATGGTCGTTCAGGAGTTGATGATACACAAAACATACTCCTTACTGCTACAGATCCAGAAGGTATGTGGGAGATGCGTAACATGACAGAGCATTATTATGACTCTGGATGGCTCTTCGATGATGGCGATAATGGTGATGGGTATCTCTATGTGGCTTGTGGCATTGGTGACATCTGGGTCAACAAACTCAATGCCAAGACTCTTGAAAAGATTTCAAGTACAAGAGTCATTAGTGTAGGCAATGGCTGCGAGGGTAGCCACATGTATCACATCGGAGATTACTATTATATCTATGCCACTTATGGAGGTACAGAGGGTTCGCAGACAATATTCCGCTCGAAGAAACCTATGGGGCCATACGAAGAGCATAAAGGTCGTGTGTTTGCTAATCAGAAGATTCATCAAGGCGCACTTGTTGAAACTCAGACTGGTGAGTGGTGGACTGTTCTTTTCAAGGATGCAGGCGCTATAGGTCGCATACCATACCTCGAACCCGTAAAGTGGAAAGATGGATGGCCTATCATTGGAAATAATGGGATTGATGTTAGTAAAGACAGAAAAGCCTATAAGAAGCCTGATGTTGGTGCAGAGCATGAAAAGACTTATCTGCCTACTAACGATCCATTTGCTTCAACTGTACTTGGTATGCAGTGGGCATGGAATCATAATCCGGATAACACAGCGTGGAGTTTGACAGAGAGACCTGGATGGCTTAGATTGCATACAGCTTCTGTGACAAATGAACTTGTATCGGCACGCAATTCTCTCTCTCAACGCATATTGGGCTTTAGTCCTAATGGTACACCATCCAATAGTGTGCAATGGTCTTATGGTACGGCTAAGATGGATATTAGCGCCATGGAAGAGGGCGATATTGCCGGACTTGCTGTTGTTCAGAGCCCTTATTCAATGATTGCGGTCAAGGTGCAGAATGGAAAAAAGATGCTGTACAGCGAGAAGTGCTCTTTCAGTGGTCAGAAACTCAGCAAGCAGGAGACAAAGAATGGAGTTGAGATTACAAGCGACATAATATATTTGCGCGCTATGGTCAACTATGGATCAAATCAATGTCGTTACCAATACAGCTTGGACAACAATACATGGAAGAGTTTTGGAGTGACTATGAATATGGGCTATACGCTTGATTTCTTTGTTGGTCAGCGTTTCTATTTGTTCAATTATGCAACAAAAGCTCTAGGCGGACATGTGGATATCGATTGGTTCTCAACAGAAAAACTGTTTACCGAGGAAGATTTCTATACTCCAGGAGCACTGGCTGAGATGGCTGAACAGGGGTTGAAATGTGAGAAGGCAGACGTTGCTGAGTTTTTCTCTCTTAAAGAGAGCGACTTCAATCCAAGTCTTTATCAGTATGGCACATATAAGCAAACAAGCACTATGGGCTCTTTCAAGTCTGGCCCTCAGGGCATAGGTGGATGGAACTATAAGGAGGGAGTTGACCTCTCTGATTATAACTACCTTGTTATTGAACTTGTTCGTACGCCTTCATGTAAGCCAGAAGTGCTCATTTATGACCAAAATCAGCTTTGGCTTGCTCAGCCTTATGTAAGCAAGATGTCTGCTAAGAAGATTGCTATCGACCTTCGTAACATGACTACAGCTTCAGGAAAAGTCATTGACCCATCACATATCTATACTGTAGGCATTAAGACAGATGGTTCTTCAAATATGTATTTCAAGAATGTATTTTTGTCAATGGATGGTGAGACAGAAGCAACATCTGTAAAGAGTGTAGAATCAAACATAGCAAGTGGCGAGATTTTCTCTATAACAGGAGCAAAGCTCAATACTATGCAGAAGGGTGTAAATATAATCCGAAAGGCTGATGGTTCAGTAATAAAGTCGGTAAGAAGATAAAAGAAGATATAAGGATTTTGGCAATAATTCCTTATCGTCATATCCTCTTATTAATAAAAACACTTGGTAATAAGCCGAAACTTATTGCCAAGTGTTTTTTTTGTAAATCGCTTACTATTTTATTTTTGGAAACCCTATAAACAATGGTTTCTCTTAAATTGACTACGTCGAGACTTCTGAATAACCGTTATTGCTATTCAAGAAGCTTTTGGAATGCGTCATTATTCTCTTCTTCAGAGTAATAGGTGACAAACTCGCGTGGTGACATGCCAAAGTAGTCATGGAAAGATGTTGTGAAGTAGCTGTGGCTTGAGAAACCAACCATATATGCAATTTCACTTACATTAGCTTTCTGATTTACAAGCAAGAAGGCTGCTCTCTTTAGGCGGAATGACTTGATGAACACATTTGGTGATACTCCGTAGCGTTCTTTCATCTTTCTATTCAAGTGTCCGCGACTCACACCAACCTCCTCTGCCAATTGTGTGATAGAGAATTCCGAGTCATCGAGATGTGATTTTATTGAGTCAGATATGCGTTTGAAGAGTTTGTCATCAGGGTTCTCGATTTCAACAGTAGGAATGTCAGAGCCCATCTCTGTGCGCCTTACTTTGTTGCGCATATTCTCACGCACTCGAAGAACTTGATTGATAGCACCTTTAAGCACCATCACATTGACAGGCTTCTCCAAATAGTGGTCAACCTGTATGTTGAGGCTGTGAAGTTGGAGCATTTCATCTCCTTCGCCTGTGAGCATGATGATTGGGATATTGTCGGTCTCTGGATTTGACTTTATGAGCTGGCTTAGTTCAACGCCATTTCCGTTAGGCATTCTGTAGTCGGTGACTACTACATCAGGTCGCTTAGACAATACCTGCTTCCATCCGCTTTCGCCAGAGAATGCTGTGATGATGTTGAAATCTTTCTCAAACTGACTTCTCATATAACTAACAATCTCGCTGTCATCATCAACAATGAGCAGCATAGGCTTATTGTTGGCAACATTTGTCTCCATATTATCAGCATTTGTAGATTGAGTGTTGAAATAAGGGAAGTGAAGTGTGAATTCCACACCATCAGGCTTGATGTTATTAGCTTGAATTGTTCCATGATGCATGCGAGTAAGCTCGTACACGAGGTTGAGACCTATTCCTGAACCTGAGGCTTTATCGCCAGCGCTGCCTTGATAGAATCGCTCCCAGAGATGTGAAAGGTCTTCTTCGTTGAAGTGTGATCCGCTATTGTAGAATCTCAGTTCGACATTTGAACCTACAATGCCACTTCTGGCGATTATCTTTCCTCCCTCTGGTGTGAATTTGAAAGCATTGCTTAGAATGTTTGTGATGATTTTCTCAAAATGAGTTTTATCCATCATCATTGTCAGTTCTTCTTCCGAATGTTCAACGATGAAACTGATATTTTTTACGGTTGCTACGCCTTTGAACTGTTCGAAAACTTGATCAGCATATTCTACATAATCCTGTTCTTCCAGTTTAAGTTTGAATTGTCCAGCATCAATTTTTCGTATATCAGTAATCTGCTTTACTACGCCTAACAGTCGGTCGCAGTTTCGCTGCATGACAGAATACAGGTTTTGATGCTCCGGATTTTCATCTTCGCTCATCAGTTGCTTGAGAGGAGACTCAATCATCATAAGCGGAGAGCGCATTTCGTGAGTGATGCTCGTGAATAGATTGAGTTTTGCCTCTTTCATACGGTCTTGTTCAGCCGTTTTTCTGATTAATTCATGACTTTTCTTTCTATTCATCAGCATCAGATACACAAACCAGCCAATTGCTACTAATATAATAATGTACGCGATGATAGCCCATACGCTCCAGTACCATGGTGACGCAACATAAATTTGTATCTCCTTTTCTGTATATTCATTAGGAGTGTCTTCATGATATGCTTTTACCTTGAATGTGTAATGCCCTGGCTGAAGTGACGAATAGCTTACTGTGCGGTTTTGAGTGTCAGTATGCCATTGTTCTTCATGTCCTTCAAGAATATAGTCGTAATGGATTCTTTCTGGGTCACCTAATTCTGTTGAAGAGAAGGATATGCTGAAGGAGCTGTTTGAGTATTCGAGGTCAATACTGCTTGCATAAAGAATGCTTGCATCCATCTTTTCAGAGTGGAAAGGTGTGACAAAATTTGTGAAATACACCTCCTTAACATCTTGTTTGCGTGAGCTTATAAGGTTAGGAGAGAAGCAGATTATGCCGTTGTCACCACCGAATAAGACATAATCCTTATTTATAGCAAGAGAAGCTTTCTTATGGAACTCACCAATGTTGTAACCGTTGAAGGATGAGTAATTTCTTACATCTTTTGTCTTCTTGTTGATAGAAGCAATGCTTGTGCGCGTAGCAACCCAGATATGAGTGTCAGTGAATGTCACAGCTCGAATCACATCGCTTTTAAGTCCTTTGCTTGAGTCGATGCATGTCTGTTCATGAGTCTTTGTGTCGAAGATTACCAGTCCTTTGTCTGAGCAGAAATATATTTTATTGTCATCTTGCTCTATTGCACAGATATTGCTGAGGCGGCCTCCATTCAGGATTATTTCTCCGCTGTGTCCCGTACTTCTGTTAAAGTATAAGAGATTGCCACTTGTACCGAGCCATACTGTGCCTGTGTCATCTATTGTCATAGCGGCTATCCAAGGATTATAGGAGATTGGCACATCAAACTTTTGTACAGTGTGATTTGTGATGTCTATTTCGTAAATACCATTACCATTTGTTCCGGCAAGTATCTTGTCGAATTTCTCGTCATAATAAATGTCCATCACAAATTCTGTGCTTAGGCTGCTCAGCCATCCTCCGTCAGTCCATTTTCCATTTTCCAAATATTGCACTCCTCCACCGTAAGTTGCAATCCATATAGTACCTCTCTTGTCTATCTTGAGGTTTTGAACAAGTGGTGAGCGTAATCCGTTGTTCATAGGTGTTGCGCTGCTGAGCTTCATGCCGTTTGTGGTGAATACTCCGCAGCCGTCAGTACCGACCCAGTAGTTGCTGTCTTTGTCAATGGCTATGGAAGTAATGCTCGTAGCGTTTTTGCCATTATTGATAGGAGAGATAGGATAGTAATGGAAGCATCCGTTTTGTGGAGGAATAACAGCCATGCCTTTCTGCAAGAAAATAGCTATGACATTACCATCATGATCTTCTTGCATATCCATAACTTTGCCAAATGTGATTTCAAAGTCCGCATACGAATCTGATATTGGAGTGAGTGTTGTGGCTGAGATATTGTCTAAGTTTGTATCGTTGGTCAAATTCCAGATACCTCTTCCATCTGTTCCTATGAGGATTCTTTTGTCATGTGTATATATAATAGATGTGACATAGAGGTTTCTTGATTGTTCAACAAATTCCACGATGTCCTTTTTTCTATTATAGGCGAAAAGACCGTGATTTGTGCCTATATAGACATTGTCACCTATTTCCTTTATATCTTCAACCTTGCTTTGTAAGATTAATGTTTGTGCCTCAATAGTGTAGTTTATCTGTACAGCTTTCATCTTGTTGATGTCTATACGCGAGATAACACTATTATTAGCAAACCAAAGTTGTTTGTTTTTATCAATGATTGGCTGATTGCTGAAAGCGCTGTTCATTATTCTGCCCATAGTCTCGGTCAGAACAGAGTCTGGCTTCATCGTTTCGGTGTTAATGACAAAATTGCCAAAACCATCAGTTGTGACGAGTTTGTGGTTTGGCTTAGGATAATCAATAATTGAGTTGACGGCATATCCGTATATGCTATCCTCGTCAGCTCGCAGGAAAATGCGTTTGAACTCATTATTTCTTGAGTTCAAAAGAAACAAGCCGTGGCTTGTGGCGACCCAGTATTGGTCATCCTTATACTCCTTCACGCTGTATGCTGTTTGAAACAGCGCTCTCTTTCCATCTTCTGACATGATTGGTTCGTAATGAAATTTCGTTCCGTCAAACATGCCAAGCATGTCAGAGCCTGCAACCCATACGAACCCTCTATGGTCGATTGACACACTTCTGCAATCATTTGTTTTTAGACCATGCTGAGTAGTGTACAATCTTGCTACTTGGGCTTGAGCGCAACATGTACATACGAGCAATAATAGACTTGAGAAAAAGCTTTTTATTGTTAACTTCATAGAGTTTTAAGTTGTTTTTCTGTTTTTGCAAAGGTAAGTTTTTTTAGCAAAAATCGTTTGGTTTTTGTCACACCTTTTTGTTTTGATTTTGTGTCAAATGCTTTAACTTTTGGAACATTGTGTTATAACTTACTGATAATCAATGACAATACAAATGATACAAAAATGAAAAAAGATGAAAAAAGCTTTGTTTATTAAATACATATATATAAATTTGCCCCGAATTTATGAAAGGCACTATTATGATATTGTGTTTTTTGAAATATCAAATTGGAATTTTTAATTTTTTATTTTAATACTAATCCTATTTTTATGAAGAAACTTTTACTCTCTGCAGCTCTCCTCTCAGCAGGTGTGAGTGCATCTTTCGCTCAGACATGGAATGTCGGCGAGGAGATTACCGACAAGGTAGAGTGGGGTAACCTTAGCTTCACAAGTAATCCAATGGATTTCTGGAAGATTGAAAAATCAAAAGGTTCTACTACTGAAACTGGTGGTCTCTTTGAAGTTTATGATGGTGCTGATGTAGATCTCTATCAGTACGTAAAGCTTCCAGCTGGTTTGTATCGTGTAGAGGCTCAGGCTTACTATCGTTTTGGTAACTCTTGGGCTGAAGACCCATCAAAGTTCGGTACTTCTGAATGGCAGGATCTCGCTCAGATGTATGTTCAGAACGGTACATACAACATTGACAGCGAGGAGTTCTCTGCAGTTCGTACTTTCCAGGCTCCTGTTATGCCTCGTCTTTATGAAGGTCAAACTTCTCAGCTGTATGTAATGCCAGAAGGTGAGGCAACATGGGATATGTCAGATGGTAGCTATACTGTAGATGGAAATTCTATTTGGGGTCCATGTTCTGTACCAGGTTCTCTTATTTGGTTCGCTGAAGGTCATTTCATGCCAGCAGCAAAATACAACAGCGTATCATTCTTTGTACCACAGGAAGGCTATGTTCGTGTAGGTATTTCAAAGAAAGAGGCAAAAGAAGCTGACTCATTCATGGCAACAAACTGGAAGATGTACTATGAGGGTGAGGCTGGCAAGGCTGTTGAACTCGTAGCTCTTCAGGAGGATATCAAGACACTTTACTCTAAGCTTGAAGAAATGGAGACAGCTAATCCAGGTCTTATCTACTCTCTCATTAGCGATGCTCGCATGGACTTCGACGACGAGTATGGTGATGCCTTGAACATGGATGTCACAAAGATTGACGAAGAAGGTGAAAATACTCTTCGTGAAGCATTGAAAGAGATTTCTGACCTTAATGTGAAGGCTGAGGGCTTGGTAAAGACAAAGAACGAATTGTCTAATTCTATCACAGGTATCAAGGCTCTTGCTGATCACACAAATTATACTGGTAAGCCTGCTTTCTTGAGCGCAATCGAAAAGGCTCTTACTTATTTGGATTCAGACTATGTTCCAGGTGATGATGATGACTTCTCAACTCTTGAGACTGTTTATAACAATCTCTTGGAAGCTCGTACTACTTATGTAAAGAGCCAGGAGGCTGTTGATGGAGCATTCGATTACACTACACTCATCAGTTACCCTTGGTTCTGTCTTCCACAGTATGAGCCAACATGGGATGCAGAAAACAATGTTTGGGTTCCAAACGAGGAAGCTCTCAATGAGACAGCTGAAGAGAAAGTTAACGAAGATGGTACTACTACTATCGTTAAATGGAGTGAAAAGGATGACGTAAACGGTACAATCAACAGCATTGCAAAGGGCGTAAATGTTTACGGTAAAGAAGGAGATGCTGGTGTTTGGTATCAGACAGGTGGAGGTGGTAGCCTCGAAGTTTACTGGAACGATAAGCTTACTTGTATTAAGAAGTGGTCTTTGGTTTCTGAGAACTATCACGATGTAAGCCAGCGTCTTGTAAACATTCCAAATGGTTACTACAAGCTTAAGGCTCTCGCTCAGACTTGGACTAACGACTGGAACAACAACTGTGAGAACCACATCTTCATCAAGAGCAACGCTATGGAGTCTCACTCTCCATTCCTTGAGCCAGGTGGCTGGTGGGGTAACGACGTTAACCAGTGGAAGGAACTTGAGACAGATATGATTCTTGTTGATGATGGTGAAGTTATCATCTCTTCTCGTGATAATGGTTTCGCTGCATTCACAGGCTTCCGTCTCTACTACTATGGTGAAACTCCAAACTTTGATGAGCTTCTCAAGCCACAGATTACTGCTGTAAATGAGGCTAACAGCGTAGAAAACGGTATCTGGCAGGGTGATGTTGCTGCTGTTAACGAGATTTTGGCTGCACTCCCAGCAACAATCCAGTCTAAGGAGGAGTTTGCTGCTGCTGCTGAAACATTGAACTCTGCTAAGGATTACATCGCACAGGCACAGGCTGCAATCAATTCATTCACTAACACAATCGCAGACTTCAGCATCAATAACATTTATACATCTGGTGAAGAAAGCGATATCGTAGGTGTTGCATTCGCATCATTGCTTGGTGTCGGTGAAAATGAGACTGACTCTTACAAGGAAGCTCAGGCAGGTAGTGATGATTACGCAATGTATGCTAAGTATCTTGAATTCGTAGTTAACAAGGCTAAGAAGGTTGACGATGCTAATCTTAAGGCTGTTATCGCTAGCCAGTACGAAGTTCTTACTAAGGAGTTTGCAAACGCAGCTAAGCTTACTGAGTATTATGAGGCACTTGCTGCACCTTACAATGCAGGTGTAATCGCATCTCTTGGAAACGCAACTCTCGACAACCCTGTTGATGCTACGTCTCTCATCATCAACTCTAAGTTTGAAGAAGGCAATAAGGGTTATACTGGCGACATGACAGTTTACTCTGATCCTGAAACAAAAGCAACAATTATTGAGCGTTACAACACTAACAGCGATATTAACCAGACAGTATCTTCTCTCCCTGCTGGTACTTACGAAATCCGTGTACAGTCATTCTACCGTGATGGTGGTGATGCTAATGCTGCATACAATAACTGGAATTATGGTGCTGGTGAGGAAATAGAATTCTGGGAGACTAAGAGTGCAATCCTTTATGCAAACGACAACGAAAGCTACATTCGTTCAATAGGTTCTGAGAAGATTGCAGACCAGATGACAAAGTACTGCACTAAGATGGTTGAGGATGATGAGTTTGTTGGCGACGTGCCAACTTATCACCCAGAGTACACTCTCCAGCCAGAGGAAAATCCTAACGGTTATCCATGGGATACTAAGGTTGAGGATGTTGAAGATGTATTCTACTATCCAAACTCTGTACAGGGTTCTGTAGATGTATGGATGAGACACCCAGAGGCTTACTGGAACACAGTTCAGGTTTACCTCCCAGAGCCAGGCAGCATCACATTTGGTGTTAAGGAAGGAGAAAATATCGGTGGTGACTGGCTTGTATTGAACCAGTTCAAGCTCTTCTACCTTGGAACACAGGCTCCAACAGCTATCAACTCTGTAGCAAGCTCTTCTAACAGCAATGGCACTAAGATTTACTCTGTTTCAGGTGCACAGCGTGCTTCTCTCCAGAAGGGTCTCAACATCGTGAAGAAGGCTGACGGTACAGTTGTTAAGGTTCTTCGTTAATCTTGCAGATAGAATTTCAATATGCAATTTAGCTGTTGAAATTTCAAGCAGATAACAAAAATAAATGTGGATGGCGAACAAATTGTATGTTCGCCATCCTTTTTTTGTTATTTAGTCGGTTGCAATTTGGGTGTTTCATTCTTTTTGATTATTTTTGTCACGAAATTGAAGCATTGTCTTTTGACTATATAAATGCAACATACCATGACAGAAAACAATACATTGTACATAATAAAAAAAATAGTGCTTTCAGCTGTATTGCTCTCCTTAGGGATGATTAATATGTATGCTGATAATGACTGGAAAGTGGGGGATGATATCTCTTCACAATTAGACTGGGGAGATTATACAGGCAAAACAAACTCATCCAAATACTGGCGTGGTACTTCTGCCGCATACGCAAACAATGAGTGGGAGGTTTATCAGGGGTCGGATGTTGACCGCTATCAGATTCTGTACCTTCCTGCTGGCATATACAAGTTTAAGTGTCAGGCATTCTATAGGGATGGAATTAATGAAGATGCAGGAAAGAAATATTTTGCTGGCACATCTTCCACAAATGCCGTGTTGTATGTGGAAAATGGTTTTATGACAGATAAAACAGGCAGCAAAAACGGTTCGTTTGTTACCTCAAGGGTATGGTCCACACCATTATGTTCACAATGGGTGAACATGAATACTCAGCAACTTTTTGAAACTACGGATTGGAGAAATGATGCTCAATATGAGCATGGCGATGAGACTTATTGGGCTCCAAACTGTATGGAGAGTGCTGAGATTTACTTCTCAAAAGGGATGTACGACAAAAATGAGGTACGATTTGTCGTTATGCAAGACGGTTATGTGAAACTCGGTATTCGCAAGCCAGGCAATCATATAGCATCAGATTGGCTTATATTTACTAATTTCCGAATCATATATGATGGAGAAGCTGGTGAGAGCGTCGTGATAGCCATATCTAAGCAGCGTTATGACGATGTTATTGCTGAATGCAGAGACTTGTACGACGAGATTAGTGCAAGTGGCCATACTGGATTGGCAGGACTTCTTGACAATATGGTAACAGCCATCGATGACAATGCACAGACCTTTATTACTTCGTCAGAGTATGATGAATCAGCTAATGCCCTTGAAAATATACATAAAAAATTTGGCAGGGCACTTATTGACACAGACAAGCTGTCTGTGTTGATAAAGAATTGCGAGAGCATAGCAAATACATCTGTTTATGCGGGATTGGAAAGCTTTGTCATAGCAATAAATGAAGCTAAGAAAGTATTCAATGCTGATGCTTCAGAACTATCTTCGTATGCTGATTTCGAAAAGGCGTACAACGCCCTGTCGGCTGCTCGAGTAAAATACCTCTTGACTCAAGAACCTCAGGATGGTGGCATGTACGATTTCTCTCGCTTGATAAATTTCCCATTCTTCTGTAATAACGAATATACTCCAACATGGAATTCCGAAAAGGGTTATTATGTTTATGAGGATGAAATAGAGAATACTTGGACAAAAATTCAAGAACAGAACTGGGTAGATGTTTATACAGATCATCCAGGATGGGATAAGATTGCAAGTGATGTGACTTGGACAACTAACCCAAATGAAGCAGGCGAGTGGATTTACAATCAAAATAACACGTCTGGATGGATGGGCGAAATTGAAAACGTAATCATTCAGCATGGCTATACAGCTGTCGGTGCATGGTCGGGCGACCCTGTTGTTGGTTATCAGGAGATGCGACAGGTTATCAGCGGAATACCAAATGGATACTATTCGGTAGGCGCTTTATTTATCAACGCTGGCAATGAGCCTGACGGAGGGCAATACATATACATAAACCCTGGCACAAAGCCTGACAATAAGACTATGGAGAAAGCTCAGTTTACTCAAGCATGTCAGCATTGGTGGACAGGCGACGCTTCTATTTGGCGAACACAAGACTGGCAGAATCTGCGTACAGAAATGGTATATGTAGATAATGGAAGCATTACAATAGGCTCTCGTTCAACATGGTTTTATGCTGTGACAGGCTTCCAGCTTTATTATTTTGGTGACAGACCAAGTTTCAACGAACTTATTGTGCCTCTCATAAACGAGGCGAAAACAAACATCGTCACTCATCTGAGCTGGAAAGGTGACATTGCGGCTGCAAATGCTATTTTAGGCAAGATACCTTCAAATATACAGGATAAGGAGGTATATCAGCAAGCTTTCAACACTATTCAAGAGGCTAATGAGTATGTTGTAAAGGCAAGCGCTGTCATTGATGAATATAATAAAACAACATTGGCAGATTTTACAAGATTGACAACATTGTATGACACAAACTCTGACGAGCATGGACTTGCTGTTGCCGCATTGAATAGGATAAATTCTCTTGGTGAAGCAGAAGATGATACATACCTCAAGGCTTTGTCTGCTGCAGAAGATTATAATGCTTATGCATCATATTTGTCGTATGTGAAGAAAGCACAAGAGTTTGTGTCTAATAATCCAGAATTGGAAAGAATACTTTTGGCTCAGTTTGGAGAACTTAAAGCAAAATATGCAACTGCAGCAACTCTCCAAGAGTATATGCAGGTATTATCTGTTCCATACAATAGGTCAATTCTCATATCTCTTGGAATAGAACAGGCGACTATTGATAACCCTGTTGATGTGACAATGCTTATAGTTAATTCTGATTATAGCCAGGGGGCAAAAGGATGGAAGGGTGAGATGACGGTTGACTCTCTTGGCACAGTTGAGTGCTGGAATCGCAATTTCAATGTGAGTCAGACAGTATATAACCTGCCAGCGGGAAGATACCGCATTCAGGTTCAAGCTTTCTATCGTGATAACTTAAACTCAGGTGAAGCATATAAGAATTGGTGGCAGACTGATGCCTATAATGATATTACACTTTGGAAGAATGCAAATGCAATACTCTATGCAAACAGCGAAGAGACTTTTGTGACATCTATCGCATCTTTCATCTCTGCCGAGCAGTCACATTCTCAGTATGTGGAGAAATGGCAGCTTTCAGAGAAGAAGGATGAATTGGGTAATGATATAATGGAGCCTGTATGGGTATATCAGGAAGATGCCAAGTTTGGCACAGAGAATGAGTACCCATGGGATGAGAAGGTTGATGATTTGGGTAATGTTTATTATTATCCTAATTCACTCCGCGGTGCTTCATGCCGCTTTGCAAAGAGCGAGGATGCTTATATCAATACGGTGGAGGTTGCAATTGAAGAAGACGAGTCTATAACATTCGGAATCAAGAAGAATGTTACAATCGATGGCGATTGGGTTGCAATGGATAATTGGAAGTTGTTCTACCTTGGTGAAGAAGAACCAGTTGTCGGTATAGAAAGTACAACATCAAGTCATATAGGAGAGTCAAAGATATACTCTTTAGATGGCATTCAGCGTTCTTCACTTCGTAAAGGTATAAATATCGTAAAGAAAGCAGATAACACTATCGTGAAAATAATAAGATAGTTTTGGTAACTACTCAGTTAACCACACGCTTCGGCACCCATACAGAAGTTCTAGCCTTTTCAACAAAATTGAAGAAGAGCCCCAAAATCATGAATGGATTAAGAGAAATAATGACGGCGACCCGAATGAGTCGCCGTCTTTTTGAAATTTATAATAAAAAGGTTTTGTTTGTGGTAGATTAGGATGAATAAAGTGCCTTAAGTAATCAAGATTATTTGACATACACCTTTTTTATTGTCCCATCAGGCATCTTAACGATGTTGATACCTTTTTGCATTTCTTTTATTTTTAATCCACTTAGAGTGTAATAGCCTGTTGATAGGCTCTTATCTATAGATGTATTGTCCTTAATGCGTATGATGGTTGTTGTATCATCATTTTCAGAGATGCTGATTTCTGCAATGGAGAGGATGCGTGAGAACTTGTCTTCCTCGTTGCTTGCCACATTAGTATTGAATTGTACAACAGGGTTGTCCATGTCCTCTGATGGATTGAGTGAGAGTTCGTAAGTCTCGAATATCTCTGCATCGTGGATGAAAAAGTCCGAATAGTCGTCATATTTAAATTTTGAACGATGTGGAGAGCCTTTCTGTCCATAGTTCATCTCGAACTTTGCAGGATAAGTCTTAAACGAATTATTATTAGGAGCCATTGTGACACTTAATTTGTAGTCTTTATTTTTTGTAAGCGGTATTGGCAGCTCGTATGCTACAGATATGTTTTCTGAATTTTGTACAGGCTCAAATACGACATAAGAATCGAAATTCTTTTGGTTGTTATCACCATTTTCGCCATTTGTGTTAGATACAATTTTAAGACTTGTATTAGCTGTGTATTCTTTATTGTTAGAATCCTTTTCTGTGCATGGTTTTGTGAGATCCACACAATTATTTTTTTCAACAGCGCCATCTATTCTGCTGATTGTTATTTTACCGAAGCAGAAGTTTTTACTGTATTTAACTGTTTCTTTAGAAGAAACGTACGATATAAACTGCAAGTAAGGGTCGAAGTAGTCTTCTGATGGAGTAAACTCAAGTGAGAATGAATCTGGTGAGCTGCCTCCATGAATGAGAATATCTCCATTGTCGTCTTTCATGTATTCACCGTTGACCCTTGAGTTTGTACTCTTGATGCTTTTGCCGTACACAATACGGAATTTGCTTTGGAGAGCATAGTCGTCGATAAGTGGTGAAGGCATGAGAGTGACATCCATTTTGTATTTTTTCCCCTTTAATAGTGGGCCAGGTACGCTGAATCCAACTAATGACGTTTTGTTGTTTGGATTATTGTAAAAAACATATTTCTTTTGTTCTGAATTCTCATAAACAGAACCATCTATATTAGTTATAAGTTCATTTGGCATCATTATGTCTATTTCCATATAAGCAACCTCTTTCACCTCTCGTTTCAGCTTAATGCTTTTCTTTGAGCCAATGATTACTTCGTCGCTGTTAATACAAAACGGTGTGACATAATATGTGGCATCTTCGCTGCTCAGTAATTTGTTTTTGTCTCTATTAAAAGTGATAAAATTTTTTTTGCCATTTTTCCACTCTTCGGATATGGAATTTACATCGTAATCTTTCTCAGAATAGTAGATTCCGAAATCGTCGAACAACTCTTCTCTGTTGATATTCAGTTTTACCTTGGCTTCTATGTCACTTAACTGTTCTATAGTGAGGTACAGGTCACCGTTATCTTCAGTTGGTGTTGACTGTCCCCAGAAAGATATTTCTGCGCTTTGTTTGAAGTAGTATTGTAGAGTTTCTCCGTCTGCGATGTCTATGTTGAGGAAGGATTGCGCCTGTACGGACAAGGCAAGCATCATTGCTGATATGGTGATGATATTCTTTTTCATAATCGGCATTATACTTTGTGGTTTAGTAGATATCTTCATTCTCAAAGTTTGCAGGTACAATTTCAATGAACTCTAACGAAAAATCTCCTCCATGAGGATTTTCATCCTTGATGCGGATTTTTATGTCAGATTTGCCGTCAGACGTGAATGTTCCTACTATGTGTCGAATTGGGGCTGGTAAATTGCGCATAGAATTAGTGTTAGGATAAAATGAAGCAGGATCTTTCATCACCCCTTGCTCTTCTTTCCACTTGGTATCAAAGGCTTTAGCTGGAGAATAGTATGATACAGTTGTTGTATTGCCTTCTTCGTCTGTTATTGTTTCTGTGCAGTTGCAAGGGTATATTGCTGCAACCTCTGGTGTGAGTTCTTTTTCGGTGAATTTCTCTTTGTTGGCAGGTAATGTGATGTTGTAATCTGCATATACACTCTTCTTGAAATCATTTACCAGTACATTGTCTTCTAAAAATCCTAAGACAGTTGCACCTATGGATAAATCTATAGTCTTGTCGAACTGATTTTCGATTGTGAGCCGCACATTGCCTGTTGCAGAAAAGCCAGTAGTGGTACCTATTCGTAATTCGTATTCTCCTGCAGGCAGAGTTGGCAGTTTTATTGAAGCATCATATTTGCCTTTTAATCTTATTGTCTCGCCTTGGTAATACCATAGTTTGGGTTCGCGACTGCTGACATGAATATGCGTGTTTGAATCGTCGAATGTGAAATTGTCTGTATAGCCAGACTTGAATCCTATGCCGCTGCCAGTGGGGATCTGGCTATAGTTGCTGTAATAATAATGTTTGTCATTACATTGGTGACCTCTTGCGCCGCTTCTGATAAAATCAGGAGAGAGAGTTTGCGCTGTGATGCGTATTCTGTCGTTGCAGATAATCTGCTGCGTAGTTTTTCCGTAAGAGATGATGTCATCAATATAATGGTAAAGTCCGTTTATTGCTGCGTTGTCTGTAATTTCGTCAGGAGATGAGAGTTTTGCTCCTTTTACGAATATGTTATGAGAATCCGGGCGAGCCTGTACACCTCGGCGATTTACGTATAGCCCCTCATCTGTGCCGCTTGGGAAAGAGAATTTTATGATGGAGTTTGGCATAAGTGTTTCGAACCATTCCGTAATGTCTATATTGTCACGGTCGAATTGTGATGCTAAGGTTGATGTTTCGCCGTCAACTGCAGTTAAGTTGTAATATTCTGCTGCGAAAGGGAGTATGTGGTATGAGATGAAGCGGTTCAGAGCATTGCGACGGTTGGTTCTGTCGTTGACAAGCTTGTCTTCAGGATACATCTCATCGTATATTTCATGTGCCTTTTTCTCAAGTTGCTCAAGTGATGTGATTCCATACTTTTTTGCGAGAATATCATCAGTAACGAGCAAGGCGGTGTAGTTGTACTTGCGTTCCTTTGGATAAGCAACATTGATTATGCCGCTATAGCCAATAGTTACGAACAGACTTTCATTATTATAATTTGTTGAATCTGGACTTATGGAATAAGTAACATCAATATAGTGCTTGAGTGTATCAGCTAAGCCTGTCGCTTGAATAGCTTGGCTGTAGATTGATACATCAGGATTTGTTGCAATGATTTTTGCCAGATGATTGTTGTTGTCTTCATTGTATGCTTCAGCAAAGATTTTCTTTATCTTTGAGAGTGGGAGCATCACTTGGTTTCCTCCACAGTTTACTATTATCCTCTCGTTTGGAGAAGCATTGTTGAACTCTATGTTACTCATGTCAATCATTGTTTCGCTTGCACCGTATTTCACGGTAAACATCTTTCCGTTTGCAGATAAGGTGACAATCGGTTTTTTCTGCAAAGATGTTGCAATCTTTGTGCCATCTGTTGCATTGAGTACCATCTGGCTTTGTGCGTTTATGCCTAATGATGCAAAGCACAAAATCGTTGTGTAAAAGATTTTTCTCATAGGTAAAACAGTCTGTAGAATGGTGTAATAGTTGATATTGATTGTTTGTTTTCCGCTTAATCGTATCATAGAGGATAAGCTCGAAAACTTTTTCTGATGCAAATGTATGCTATTCTTGTGAAATGCAGAAAAAAGTGATGCGGAAAAAGTTCACAGAAAGTTCACATATAGTTCATATATTGTTCACTTTCTTTGTAAGTGATTGCAAAATAGCATGATATAAAACCAAAGATTATACATCATCGGTTCCCATATTTTTAAGATTTGTGAGTAGCATATTTGCATGACTCATGCCAAACAATTTCTCGTTAGCCCTCTTTTTGGCGTTTGCAATGCCTGATGAAGAGGTGTTGAGAAGCACGCTTATCTCCTTTCCTGAGAAATTCAGGCGAAGTAGGATACAGACGAAAAGCTCCTGTTGCGAGAGTTTGTCTTCGTTTGTTATCTCGCAGAAGAAACGTGGCAGGTATTGTCTGACAAGAGAGAGAAGTTCGTCAAGATCTGTGTTTGACAGGAATTTTTTCGTGCTTGTCGGACTCATTATATTTCGTACAGAAATCATGAAGTCTGTGTTTTGTAGAGCGACTTCATCATCCTTTGACTTCAAATTGTCGTATTTGGATTTTAGCTCTTCAACTTCGCTTTCCTTCTCTTTCTTGAACTGCTCAAACACATCTTTCTGCTCAGCAAGACTGTCCACAGCCTGCACGTATTCTGTCTTTGTCTTCTCGTAGTTTGAGTTCAAAGTTTCAATTTCTGCCGTTTTTGTTGCCTTGTATCGTCTGTAGATAATCAATATGATTGTGACAATAACAATGAATACAAAGATGGCGAAGATAAGCAGCAGAGCATTGAATTTCGCCTCGTTTCGTTTCTCTTCTGCTATTCGCTGGTATCGGGAGTAATCATACATTGATGCTACTTGATGCATAGCTTGAATGCGGTTTTCGGCAATTACTTCGTCCCACGCCTTTTCTTGTAAATCGGTGAACTTTAATATTGAGTCTGTAATCTGTTTGCCAGCGTACACTTTGAATAGTCCTCGATAGGCGTTATACTTATATTCTTTATGCCGG
The DNA here is from genome assembly GCA_024401215.1 of Bacteroidaceae bacterium. Lineage (GTDB taxonomy): Bacteria > Bacteroidota > Bacteroidia > Bacteroidales > Bacteroidaceae > Minthosoma. The sequence continues at coordinate 4,976 of JAKSLL010000044.1, read as the reverse complement.
AGAAGTTTTCGGAAAAAGATTTCGGCAGAGTCGAGTTTGTTCACCCCACAGTAGTAGTTGCCTTTGCTTTGGTAATACAATTCGCGAGCAGGCTCTGTCACTTCGCCGTCTTTTATTTTTCCTGATTTAGTTTCATAGTCGATGATGTACTTATTAGCCTCATCATATTTGCCCTGACTGAGTAGGATGTCATAAAGAGGTGGATACACACTATACGCTTCCTCTTCAAAACCATAGTCTTTATACATCTTAAAGAGCTGGTGGGTCATATCTATGATTTTTGCGGTGTCGCCAAGAAGTGCGTAAGCCATTGTCGAAAGGTCGAAACCTCTGATGTACTCGTATGTGTTACCGATTTTTTCAGCATACTTGCTGTACATTTCCCATGCTTTAAGTTCTTCCTTTGGCATGGATTGAATGTCTTGCAGCACGGCAATCTGTCCCCAAACACTCATAAGTGTCAGGTAGTCGCAGTTTTTGTCGAGAGTGTCAGCCTTCTCAACAGCATCGTAATAACATTGGAGAGCTACAGGCGCCTCTTTCATGTCGCGGTATATGCATCCAAGCAGATAATGAGCTTTTAACTGCTCGTTGGCATTTCCTTTATGGTCGTAGTAGTCCACGACTTCATGGAAGACGCTGTCAGACACCATAGGAATAATGAGTTTGTTTTGAGCATTAGCAAGTATTAGGTAATACTTCATCTTAGCATTTTCAGGCATGTCGTTAATGTCGTTGGAGATGCCTTTGAGAATGCTATAGGCTGAGTCGCAGTTTTCTTCTATCACGTTGTCAGCTTCATCCAGTTTAGTCATTACATTTGATTTCTTACTGCAAGCAGATAAAAGAGATATGATGATTATAAATAATATATAATGTGTGAACTTCTGCATTTTAGATTTTACGAAGCCTGATTATTTACGAAGGATTAGTGAATGGAGAGAAAGACAAAGTTTTTTATTCATCTATAATTTGTAGTGAAAGTATTTCAAGGCTTGGTGTTTTATTTCTTCTTTGAATTTTTAAGATATTCAGACATAGCATCCAATGTTTCAAATTCATGGATGTTATATTCTAAGTCATCATAATTACCTTGCACTAGAGTTACATGTCCTTCTTTGTCGATAGCGAAAGCGTCAAAGCCGAAGAACTTCTTTATAAAACAAGCCTTGGGTTTGGGTGCTTGACCGAGGATTACGGAATAGAACTCCTGACGAGTGTCACAGCCAATCTGCAGTAGTGAACGCACATCATAGCTGTCGCCGAGTGCTTGTTTGGCTAAGTCAATCTTTGTGGCATTGTTTGTGGCGCAAACGATGATTTCTCGAGTCTTCTCACCTCGCTTGTCGTTACCTTGTTTCATAACATCAAAAGCCTCTCCATAGACTCCGCTCGCATCAGTCATCGAAACGAAAGCATAAGGATCAATCTGCTTTATCATGCTGAAGATGTCATTAGATTCCCTACGGCGTACGATAGATACGATAACTTTTCTTTCCGACTTTGTGTACCAACCTTTGCCGTCGAGTATAGTCACTCCATGTCCTGTGTTGTTGATTGCGTCTGCAAGCATCTGATAGTTGCGCGAAAAAATCATGAATTGCACGGATTGATGCCGCCTCCTGATGCAGTAGTCGAGAGTTAATGAGCAGATGAAGAGCATGACAAAGCCATAAATCACTCTGAACCAGTCGTGGAAGATGAAATAGCAAGACGAGATGATGAAAACATCACATACCATAATGACTGTGCCAAGTGACATAGGCTTGTACTTGTTGACAATGGCAGCAATAATGTCTGTGCCTCCTGTCGAGCCATTGTTCTCAAAGCAGATAGCAAGACCTATGCCGCATATAATAGCACCGAGCACACAAGCCATGAAGTGAGCCTCTTCTCCAATAAGCTTGGGAAGTACCATATTCCCTGTGTTATCAGGGTCGGGAATTTCTATTATTCGCTGTAACAGCCAAAGTGCAAGTGCCATTAAGAATACAGCATAGATAGTTTTCAGACAAAACTTTATACCGAGAATCTTTATGGCGGCGATGAGTAAGCATATATTGATTGCAATGTAGGTGACTTGCACTTCTATGCCTGTTACATAATAAATAATTGAGGATATACCTGCAACTCCGCCTGTTGTGAGGCTGTAAGGAAGCATGAAGGCGGTCACTCCAAAAGCATAAAGGATTACGCCCACAGATATGAGGGCATAATCCTTTAGTTCAGAGAACCACCCCAACCCTCTCTTTGAGGGATGGGGTAAAGCTGCTCCGCTATTATTATTGTCAGTCATTATTGTGTGAAATTAAAGTGCCGATTGACGTTTCCTCTCTCTCCCTCTCAGGGAGGGTAGGGTTAGGTCTTCACTTCTTTAGTACAATATTTATCATCTTGCCAGGAACGACGATGACTTTAGCAACGGTGAATCCTTCCATCCACTTTGCTGACTGAGGATTCTCGAGAGCAGCTTTTTCTGCCTCTTCCTTTGCGACATCTGCAGGGAACTCCATAGGGAAACGTGCCTTTCCGTTGAAGGCAACCATCATCTTAACGCTGTCCTCCTTGAGATACTCCTCATTGAAGGCTGGCCATGGAGCGTCACATACAGTTGTGCTGTTGCCAAGCATCTGCCAGAATTCCTCTGCGAGGTGTGGACAGAATGGTGCAATAAGTATTGTGAGCGCCTCTTTCACCTCGCGGCTTTCACTCTTCATCTTTGTGAGTTCACCAAGACAAATCATGAATGCGGCAATAGATGTGTTGTATGAGAATGCCTCGATGTCAGCCGACACCTTCTTGATGAGTGTGTGGAGAGATTTGAGCTCCTCTTTGCTTGCTGGTGTGTCAGCAGCTACGAGATTGTCGTTTTTGTCGATGAAGAAGTTCCAAAGCTTCTTGAGGAAGCGGTGACAGCCGTCGATGCCGTTAGTGTCCCAAGGCTTTGACTGTTCAACAGGACCGAGGAACATTTCGTAGAGGCGAAGAGTGTCGGCACCGAACTTCTCTACAATCATGTCTGGGTTTACTACGTTGAACATAGACTTCGACATCTTCTCGACAGCCCAGCCGCATACGTACTTGCCCTCATCGTTGAGGATAAACTCGGCATTGTTGTATTCAGGACGCCATGCCTTGAATGCCTCAACGTCAAGAATATCAGCAGATACGATGTTCACGTCAACGTGGATAGGAGTGACATCATAGCCTTCCTTCTTGTCGAACGAAACGAATGTGTTGGTATCTTTGATACGATATACAAAGTTTGAACGTCCCTGAATCATACCCTGGTTGATGAGTTTCTGGAATGGCTCTTCCTTCTTTGAGATGCCGAGGTCGAAGAGGAACTTGTTCCAGAAACGAGAGTAGATGAGGTGACCAGTGGCATGCTCTGAACCACCTACGTAGAGGTCAACATTCTGCCAGTAGCTTGCTGCTTCCTCGCTGATGAGGCCCTTGTCGTTGTGTGGGTCCATATAGCGGAGGTAGTAAGCAGATGAACCTGCGAAACCTGGCATTGTGTAGAGTTCGATAGGGAACACTGTCTTGTTGTCGATGAGCGAGTTCTCAACAATCTTCTTATTTGCCTCGTCCCAAGCCCAAACAGTAGCGTTGCCGAGTGGTGGCTCGCCAGTCTCTGTTGGGAGGAACTTATCCACAGCTGGAAGCTCGATTGGGAGGCATTCCTCTGGAATCATTGTTGGGATGCCGTTCTTGTAATATACAGGGAATGGCTCGCCCCAGTAGCGCTGACGAGAGAAGATAGCATCTCGGAGACGGTAGTTAACCTTCACGCGACCGAGGTTATGCTTCTTCACGAACACCTTAGTTGCAGCGATAGCTTCCTTGATTGTCTTGCCATTGAGGATGAGTGCCTCTCCATCGTATTCGACAGCAGGGTTGCCCTCAGCAGGTGAGTTAGTCACGATACCTTCTTTAGCGTCGTAGCTCTCCTCACTCACATCAGCACCTTCGATGAGTGGTACGATAGGGAGGTCGAAGTGCTTAGCGAAGGCGTAGTCACGAGAGTCGTGAGCAGGCACAGCCATGATGGCGCCTGTACCATAGCCAGCGAGTACATACTCTGCCACATAGATAGGACACTTGTCGCCTGTGATAGGGTTGATGCCGTAAGCACCTGAGAACACACCAGTCACGGTGTGGTCGATCATGCGCTCACGCTCTGTGCGTCCCTTCACATACTTGATATATTCATCTACAGCAGCACGCTGCTCTGGAGTAGTGACCATGTCAACAAGTTCGCTCTCAGGAGCAAGAACGAAGAATGTTACACCGAACATTGTGTCGGCACGAGTGGTGAAGATAGTGAACGAGCCCATGCGCTCGGCGTCTTTTCCATCCGGCGAAGCAACCTTGATCTCAATCTCAGTACCTTCAGAGCGACCAATCCAGTTCTTCTGAGTCTCCTTGATAGAGTCGCTCCACTGGATTGTCTCAAGACCGTCGAGCAGACGCTGTGAGTATGCGCTGACGCGGAGACACCACTGGCGCATCTTCTTCTGCTCTACAGGGAAGCCGCCACGAACCGAAACGCCGTCAACAACCTCATCGTTTGCCAATACTGTGCCAAGGCCTGCACACCAGTTCACCATTGTCTCGCCCATGAAAGCGATGCGGTAGTTCATCAGCGTGTCGCTCTTCTGCTTCTCGTCCATTGCGTTCCACTCCGCAGCAGTGAACTCAAGATGCTCTGTTTCTGCCACGTTGAGGCCTTCAGTACCTTTCTCCTCGAAGTGCTTAATCAACTCCTCGATAGGCTGTGCCTTCTGACAGCTGTTGCAGAAGAATGAGTTGAACATCTTCTGGAATGCCCACTGAGTCCAGTGGTAGTAGCCAGGAGCACAAGTGCGCACCTCGCGGTCCCAGTCAAAGCAGAAGCCTATCTTGTCGAGCTGCTCACGATAGCGGTTGATGTTGGCAACAGTTGTCACCTCAGGGTGCTGTCCTGTCTGGAT
>JAKSLL010000043.1 GCA_024401215.1 Bacteroidaceae bacterium | reverse complement strand
CGGTAGCCAACAGCCTCTGCCACATGTTGCATTTCGATGTTCTCCTTGCCTTCGAGGTCGGCAATGGTGCGGGCTACTTTTAAGATTCGGTCATAAGCACGAGCAGACAGATTGAACCTCTTCATCGCATTTCGCAAAAGGTTGGTGGCATCATCATCCAACACAACATATTTCTGCAGTAAAGATGTCGTCATCTGGGCATTGCAATGTATTGACTTATAATCCATGTACCTCTCATCCTGTGCTTTCCTCGCCATAAGCACACGCTGGCGTATGACTGTGCTTGACTCACCCTTTGGAGCTTTCGCAATATCATCGAAAGGGACATTCTCCACCTCTACTTGGATGTCGATACGGTCCATCAAAGGACCACTTATCTTATTCATATATCGTTGAATCTGAGCAGGTGAGCACACACACTTTCTTGTTGGGTGATGATGGTATCCACATGGACATGGGTTCATAGATGCTACAAGCATGAACGAGCATGGAAGAGTAAGATTGTAGCGTGCGCGAGAGATTGTTATTATCCTGTCCTCAAGTGGCTGACGCATGGTTTCCAACACACTACGATTAAATTCAGGCAGTTCATCAAGAAACAGCACCCCATTATGAGCAAGGCATATCTCTCCTGGCATGAATACAGTACCACCGCCAACTAAAGCCACATCCGACACGGTGTGATGGGGGGCTCGGAATGGGCGCTTGCTAATAAGCGAAGTCTCTTTATCAAGTTTCCCTGCAATGGAATGTATCTGCGTCGTCTCAAGACTCTCTCTAAGAGACAGAGGAGGGAGTATGGATGGAAGGCGCTTTGCCATCATAGACTTTCCGCAACCTGGCGAGCCAATAAGAATGATGTTATGCCCACCTGCTGCCGCAACCTCAAACGCACGTTTCACATTCTCCTGCCCTTTGACCTCATCAAAGTCAAAGTCAAACACATCAAGCTGTGAGTAAAACTCTTCACGGGTGTTGACAACTGTCGGCTGGAGAGCATCCGTATTGCCGAGGTGTGCAATAACCTCTGTTATATGGCTGACACCATACACTTTAAGCTTGTTCACAACTGCCGCCTCTCTTGCATTGGCAGCAGGAACAAACAGAGAGTCAAAACCAAGCTCGCGAGCTTTAATAGAGATAGGCAGAACGCCCTTAACGGGAAGAACACTTCCGTCAAGACCAAGTTCGCCAACAAACATGCAATGTTCAAGATTCTCGGCTTTAAGAAATTCGTATGATTGCATCAAGCCGATAGCTATAGGAAGGTCAAAGCCTGAACCTTCCTTGCGGACATCAGCAGGTGCAAGATTTATCACCACATTTTTAAATGGCGTTTTATATCCATTAACTCGCAAAGCTGACATTATTCTCTCCTGGCTCTCCTTGACAGCATTGTCTGGCAACCCGACAATTATCATACGCGACACCTGCCCAGCATCATAATTGTCAACTTCTATAGTCACTTCCATCGCATCCAAACCCTGGAGTGCGGCACTATGAATTTTTGCTAACATTAGGAATTTGTGTTGTTTAGTGATGATGAAACGTATTGTTTTTTTTCACCATCACTTAGGATTATGGTAATAAAAGGAATTTATCTGAGGTATGTTCTATAATTCTGTTTCAGGTTCTTTACAGTAGGCTGTTTCACTTGTCCTAATTCACAGAACTATCCTTAAGGTATTTCTTCAAGTCACCATCCAACTCAGCAGCATCTGTGCTGATAGTCAAAATTTTATGACTTTTGTCAGTAAGTATATAACATGGTATTTTTCCAACACCTATGTTCTTCATTGTTTTCGATTCAAAACCAGCAAAGTCGCAGTAATGCTCTATTGACTTCAACGTGTCTTGACGGATGCAATCCTCCCATCTATACCGCTCAAGGTCTGCTGAGATTGTCACGATACGGAGCTTGCCACTATCGTTATACTTGTCATACGCTTGACGGCTTTTCCAAACAAAGTCATAGCCTCTGGTCGCCCATGTAGCCCAAAGAACAACAAGATTATAATCTTTGGAAGTCGCCCAAAGTTTTTTTGTTGTCTTATCCTTTTTCTGCACAGTAACATCAACAAGCTTTTTCCCCACAGCACACCCCGAAGCACTTGTCAGCTTTGTGCTTATATCCATGACAAAATGGTTCTTCGGGTGGTTCGATTTCAATAGGTTAAGAAGCTGCATCGTCTGCTTAGCATCTGCCTTTTCGTTTTGAACGAAATAATAGTCAAAGAGGTATAAAGCAACAGGCGACTCTACGTTATTCTCGATGTAACTCTTTGCCACATCAAGTGTCTGGTTATCCTTCAGCGCATAAGTCTCCTCCCTGAATTTGTTAAGCAGCTCATTCTCTCTGCTGCCGCTGACCATATAGTTTTTCAAGTCATTAGCCGTAGCCTCATACTTCACATCACTTCCCGGCCCAACAAAGATAACCTGCTCCATTCCATTAGGAAAGACAAGGATGAATGGCGTAGGTTCAGACACCTCCCCTTTATATTGAAATTCCCCCTCTTTGACATTAAGCGTGTCAAAGCAGGCGTTATCATCGGAAGCGTTATAAATGTACAGTTCGCCAACCTTCATGTCTTTGAACGAGCCACGAATGCGAAAGGAAGAACCGCTGAGACCGCACGATGCAAGCATCAGTGCGGTCAGCAGTATATATAATAATATGTGTAAACGGTTTTTCACTTGTGTCAATGTCAGCTTTTACTCTTCACTGGGAAGAACATCACCACGTTACTAATTGTCTGAGAATTCAACGTCATTGGCAGCTTTCTTTGCAAGAGAACCATCCAACTCTATAGCTTTGGCAAGATAATCCTTGACAGCCGCCTTATCCTCCATGCGAGCAGCAAGAACCGCTCTAAGGTAATATGTTGTAGCATCAGGATTCTTTATCTTGCCCACCTTTTCAAGTGCGTCAGCATAGTCTTGAGAAAGGATATTTGCAAGAACCGCTGTGTTATTGGCTGATTTCATCATCATAACAGACGCCTGATTGTACTTGCCTTGAGCAATATAAAGATGTCCAAGAGCCTCATCGAAGTTGTTAGCACCAACTCCCTTGGCAATAAACATTTCTGCATTTGCGAAATCGCCATTCTGTATATTCAGCAGACCTATGTTGACATTTGGCTCTGGAGCATTTGAATTGATACTCAACGCCTGTCTGAAATAATTCTGGGCAGTATCGTTGTCGCCCTTTCTCATTGCTATCTCTCCAAGATTGCTGAATGCTCTGTAGTCATTAGGATAAAGAGAAGTTGTCTTCTTGAAAATCTCTTCCTTCTTTGCGTCAGTTGTAGCAAGTATGTTTGCGTAGTAGATAAGTTCCTCAACGCTGAGTTTAGAAACGTCAGCTGCATATTGTCCAATAATCTCATCATCGCTTCGGCCGATAACGTCATAATTGATGACCATTCGAGCACGACGAAGTTCAGGAAGGACAGCATCTGCAAGCTCCTTATATATTATGGCAACATTCTGAATCTCCTTTTCACGCTGTTCTGGATCCTGATACATAGAAAGCACACGGAGGATGACCTCTTTATCCTGAAGATTTGACTGAGACACCAATTCCTGGAATCCCTCCCAGTCTTCAGCTGTATATCTCATTTCGACATCTGTATAGAGGCTTGTCTGCTTGAGCTGGCTGTTCACATAATCCTCTGATACATTTCCACGCTTTGCAGCAAGCTTCTCGTTAAGTTCCCATGCTCCATCAGGAGATGCGTATGCACTCACCTCGATATTGTTAAGCACAAGACTCTGTTCATCATTCTTGATATTCTTAAGAGTAGCGATAAAGTCCTTTACTGTCTGGCTGTTCAGTTCGCTGCCGCGGAGATTAGCCTGTCCGATGAGGAACTTAACAGCAGCTTCCTGCTTCTTGTTAATCACGCGCTGGAAGTCATCAGGCGCAACTCCAAGCGTTGCTGTCTTTGCTGTCTTCGTGATAAAAGCCGCTGTACATTGTGTTCCTGAACCGATTTTTACTGTTGGCATAGCAAATGACTTATTGCCTTTCTTTGCATTGAACTGCATGTAAAGGTTGCTCTTCTCCATTCCATCCTTGAATGGCACGCAGAATCTCATTGTGGCGTGACCGCCATTCTTGAAGGAGATAATGGTGTTGTTAGCCTCAACCTTTTCACCCTGTATTGTATAGCTGTTGCCAGCAACTGCTCCTTCATCCCACTTAAGGATAGGGGTGCATTCCACAATACTCTTCTTGTTTATCACCTTAGCAGGCACATTTATGCTGATAGTAGCAGGCACCTCTCCTGCAATGTATTCCAATGGAGTAGGTGAAACAGCAAAATTTTCAGATACCAGCATAGCCTGTTTCCCGCAACTTGCGAGAATCATGGCAGATGCCGCAGGGATAAGAAGATAATAATTCTTTTTCATTTGTTAAATTTATTAAGTAGGCACCCGACATAAGCATACCGAGAGCCATTGTTTATAATCGTTACCGCATTCAGTGGCAATACCGTCAGTTCTTCACGACCTTTCGGCTCAGGCGCCTGACAGGATACCATACTGACAAAAAGCCAACAACTATTACTGTGACAAAAATCAGCAGAATGTCCGTTGCATGCACACTTACTGGATAAGCATTCACGATGTAGCTGCCCTCGCTCTGTCCGAAGCGAATAAGGCCGAACTCCTGCTGAGCGATACATAGAGACAAGCCCAACACAATTCCTATTATCGCGCCAAGCACACATATCATGCGCCCTTCTATCATGAAGATGCTACGAATCTGCGAATCGTTAGCTCCAAGATTGCGAAGAGTCACAGCGTCATCCTTCTTGTCAATGATAAGCATAGAGAGTGAGCCGATGATGTTGAAACAGGCTATCACAAGGATGAAGGTCAAGAAAATGTACGACACAAGTTTCTCTATCTGCATAATCTTGAATGTGTCTTCCTGCTGTTGATACCTATCAAGAACAACATACTTTGGTCCTAAAGCATCTTGTATCTTCTTCTTCTCAGAATCTATATTGACACCATCTTTAAGCTTTAGCTCTACAGAAGAAACATAGCCTTGGCGTTCAAAGAGCCTGCGAGCAAAGCCGATATTTGTTATCACATAATTGGAATCATATTTATTCTGCTTTACAGAAAAGCAAACTTTAGGAGAATACAGCTCTTCCTGATTAAGGCTCTCCAAGGGGTCTGTGAGATTTATCTTTTCGCCCTTCCTTGGAGCATACACTTGTATAGGAGTTGAGAAATCTGTTGGCAATCCAAGCTGCATAAGAATATTGCACCCAAGAACGCCATAATCAATAACATCCGCCTTCAGTTCAAACACTCCGTCGCCAATAAGTATGCTATTGATGTCTGTCAGTTCTTCAAAGTTGTCATCCACACCTTTTATAGTCACCATAGCCTGTCTGTTATTCACAAACAGCAATGCATTCTCTTCAAGCGTTTCTGTATAGCAGCCTATATTGTCACTCTTTCGGAGTTGTTCAAGCTCTGTAGCATCTGCCGGAATGAATTTCCCCTCTGCAGGCATAACCTTTAGCTCTGGGTCGAAAGATGTAAAAAGTCCTGCTATCATATCTTGAAAGCCATTAAAGACAGACAAGATACAGACAAGTGCGGCAGTAGCTATTGCCACTCCGCACACTGACACGCCAGAGATTATGTTAATGGCGTGATGGGACTTCTTCGAGAGAAGATAACGCTTTGCTATGTAGAAGGGAAAGTTCATTACTTCTTGAGAAGACGATCAATATTGTCAACATAATCAAGCGAATCATCCAGGAAGAATTTCAACTCAGGGATGATACGAAGCTGGTGACGTTCAAGATTGCCAAGTTCATAACGAATCTCAGGAGCATGGTCATTGATATTTTTAAGTATCTCTGCCGCTTTCTCGGATGGGAAAATGCTGAGATAAGCTTTTGCCACACTAAGGTCAGGGCTGATACGCACTACGCTAACACTCACAAGTATGTTGCGTGTCTGGCGTGTCTGAGCCTGAAAGATATTGCTTAAGTCTTTCTGTATAAGACGAGCAATTTTATTTTGTCTTGTTGTTTCCATTTAAAATACTTATGTTATAAATTAAAATTGCGACATTGACAGCAATGCCTATCTATACACGTACTACTTCTTGCGAATGATTGTGAGTCCATCTCTCAATGGCAGAATGACCTTTTCCACACGGGTATCTTGTGCTAATCTGTCATTGAAAGCCTTGATTCCAATGGTCTGCTGATCATGCGATTCCTTTTCCAGCACATGACCATCCCACAAGGTGTTGTCGGCTAATATGTATCCTCCTGGGTTCAGATATTTGAGGACGAGTTCGTAGTATTCGGTGTATATTCGTTTATCGCCATCAATAAACGCCATGTCGAAACGTAAGTCGAGCTGAGGGATAACTTCAAGAGCATCGCCTATGTGCATTGTTATCTTGTCGGCATAAAGAGAGTTCTTGAACCAGGGAAGAGTGAAATCCTCTTGCTCGTCATTTATCTCGATTGTATGCAAGTGTGCGTCTTCATCGAGACCTTCCGCAATGCAGAGTCCTGAATAGCCGGAGAAGGTGCCAATTTCAAGAACAAGCTTAGGGCGAATCATTGTCACAAACATTTTCAGCAGTCTCCCTTGCAGATGCCCGCTTGCCATTCGGCTGTAAAGCATGTGAAGATTGGTTGCACGATATAGGTTGTGCAAGTAGTCTCCCTCTGGGTCGATGTGGCTGAGAATGTAATCATCAATATCGTCCTGAAAACGAGTAAAGTCGGATTTCAAATAGTCATCCCTCATTCTTCTTACTATGATTTGTGCATTATGTGATGAATGAAAACTTATCCTTTACGAGCTATCAAAGCCTCCACGCCGAGTCGATAGCTGTCAAGTCCGAAGCCGCAAATCACTCCAAGACAAGCACATGAAATCATTGATTTGTGTCGGAATTCCTCACGAGTGTGGACATTAGAGATGTGCACTTCTATCACAGGAGTGTTGATGCCTCTGATTGCATCCTGAAGAGCCACACTTGTATGAGTATAGGCACCGGCATTAAGCACAATGCCATCCCATGCTGCACCATCAGAAGGGAAACCCACCTCATGAATCTTGTTTATCATCTCACCTTCCACATTGGACTGGTAATAGTCAAACTCAATTTCTGGATAACGCTGACACAGCTCCTCAAAATAATCGGCAAAGCCTCGAGAACCGTAAATTCCAGGTTCGCGCTTACCAAGAAGATTGAGGTTTGGACCATTAAGAATAAGTATTTTCATCTTGTTAGTTTTGTCTATTTGCAAATTCGACCGCAAAGGTATGACTTTTTTACGAATTACTAATAATATATAATGTATATATTTGTTAAAAGCAACAAAAAAGCCCCTGCATTTCCAACTTGGGTACCGACTATGAACTCGATCAGCAGTACGCTTGGGGAAATTAGGGGCTTATAATCCTTGTACTTTTGTAAGCTAACACAAACGCTATGATTTGCAAATTAGACAATGCCAAAAGGTATTTTTTTGTTTTTGTTTGAGTTGTTATGCTTTCTAATCTGCAACAAAGGTAGTGTTTTTTTGAATAATTGGTTGTAATTTTTATAAACTTTAGTTATTTTTGCACAAATTTTTAACTTAACTTTAAATTTTATGACTTTTACGCAGCGCGCATATCCGATATTTGAACAGGCAATAAATGATTATCATGTTCATGACAATGTAGATCAACCAATCAACAACCCATACGCTGAAGGTACTATCGAATACTACCTTTATATCAAGAATTGGATTGACACTGTTCAGTGGCATTTCGAGGATATCATCCGTGACCCACAGATTGACCCTGCAGCAGCACTTGTGCTGAAGCGCCGTATCGACAAGAGCAACCAAGACCGCACAGACTTGGTTGAGATGATTGACTCGTACTTCCTCACAACATACAAGGATGTCGAGATTAAGGCAGATGCAACTATCAACACAGAAAGTCCAGCATGGGCTGTTGACCGCCTTTCAATCCTCGCACTCAAGATTTACCACATGAAAGAGCAGGTTGACCGCAGCGACGCAAGTGAAGAGCACATCGCTACTTGCCAGAAGAAGCTTGACGTGCTTCTCGAACAGCAGAAGGACCTCTCAAGTGCTATAGACCAGCTCATTAGCGATATTGAAGCTGGCAAAAAATATATGAAGGTGTACAAGCAGATGAAGATGTACAACGACCCTTCAACTAACCCTATTCTTTACGGTAAGAAATAGAAATAACACCAAATAATGAAGATAGGATTCGATGCAAAGAGGTTGTACAACAACTTCACAGGCTTAGGGAACCACAGCCGTACAACAATTGATATTTTGACGGAAGAGTTTCCTGAGCATGAATACTATCTTTATACGCCAAAAGTGAGGCTGAATGATGTGACACACCCCTATTTAGGAAGGCAGAATTGTCACACCATTCAGCCTCGTGGCATTATTAGAGGAAGTGCTTGGCGCACTTTCGGACTCGTAAACGACTTGAAGCGAGACAACATAGAACTGTTTCATGGCCTCAGCAACGAATTGCCTGCCGACATTTTTCACTCAGGCATCCCTTCTGTTGTCACAATCCATGATGTGGCATTTCGCACTTTTCCTGATATGTATCACTGGCATGACCGCAAGATATACAACAACAAGTGGAAATATGCCTGCAACCATGCCGACAGAATAATCGCCATCAGCGAATGTACGAAAAAGGATGTAATGCATTATTATGATGTGCCAGAACATAAGATTGATGTTGTCTATCAGCCTGTCAACAAATTATATTACACACCATTAGAGAAGGAGGAAACATCTCCTTACATGCTATATGCTGGCTCTATAAATTCGCGAAAGAATTTGCTTGGCATAGTAAAGGCTATTGAACTCATGCCTGATGACTTACGCATTCCCCTTGTCATTGTCGGAGGAGGCGGATCTTATAAGCAGGAAGTGAAGCGATATATAGCAGAGCATCATCTTGAAAAGTTCTTCGTATGGCCAGAGTCTGTTGATAACGCTCAGCTCCAAAGTCTTTATACAAATGCCCAACTGTTTGTATATCCTTCTTTCTATGAGGGATTTGGGTTGCCAGTAGTGGAAGCATTATTGTCAGGATGCCCTGTCGTAACAAGCAATGTAAGCAGTCTTCCTGAAGCTGGTGGACCTTTCGCATTGAAAGCCGACCCAAGAAGTCCAGAGGATATCTCCAACAACATCATTAAGGTGCTAACCGACAATGCTTTCAGACAAGAAATGATAGCAAGTGGCAGAAAATACGCTATGGACACATTCCACCCTACAGTCTTAGCGCGCCAATTGATGGACGTTTATAATAAATGCGTATAAGTAGGTGTACGAAATTTACCGCAAACAACTATCCTGAAGTACACAAAACAGAGAAAAACACTATTTGCAATCCATTTATTACCTCATTTATGATAAATGGCAGTAATCTTTGTGATAAAAACATTAAAAATCAGTACCTTTGCAGTCGATAACAACAAAATAGCTATTATAACAAAGTATATTCATGAATTTTCTTGATCGTAACGAATTCAATTTCGAGCCATCTACAAAGGTGGTTGAAGCGATAAAAAATTTCGATCCAAAGGATCTTTGTTTCTATACCCGCATCTATGATGAGGGCAAAAAGAGTGTGGTGTCTGTACGTCTTTCAGAAATATATGGTGTGCCAGAGGAGCAAGTGCTTCTTGGATATGGTGGTGAGGACATCTTGAAGAATGCTGTTCACTACTATTTGATGAAAGGCGACAACAAGACTATTCTCATTCCTGAATTTTCTTGGTGGTACTATAATCGTATTGCCGGCGAATGTGGCGGCAACTTTGAGATGTATCCTCTATATGAACAAGATGACACTTTCGCATATAATGTGGACGAAGTGATTGAATATACTAATCGCATCTGTCCACGCATGCTTCTCCTTGCTTCACCTAACAACCCTACAGGCAACTGCCTTTCAAGCGAAGAGATAGGAAAAATCATGGAGAATATCCCATCTGAGACAATGGTGCTCATCGACGAGGCATACGCATCCTTCATCACCACAGATGTGGACTACATCGCTCCACTTGTTAATAAGTATAAGAACCTTATCATATCACGCACTCTTTCAAAGTTCTATGGTCTGCCAGGACTTCGTATGGGCTTCGGATTTATGGGTGCCGGGCATACTGATTTCCTCAGCTACGCTAACAAATATCTGGGTTACAACCGATTCAGTGAGGCTGTTGCCCTTGCTGCACTCGAAAGCGATGAGCATTACCGCAAGGTTGCTGACGAGATGGAATGGGATCGCCAGCTTTTCAAGAAGGAGTTAGGAGACATGCCTGGTTTCAAAGTGTACAAGAGTGTCGCAAATTTCATACTCATCAAGTATCCAATAGAAATCAAAGAGCGTCTGCAGAAAGCTATGGCTGAACAGAATTACAAGATTAAGTTCATGGGTGACCCAGGACTCGAATCTTGCTTGCGCATCACCCTTGGCCGTCGCGAACAGATACAAGTTGTGGTTGACACAATCAAGCGCATTGCTTTAGAGAAGTAATCATCCGTTAATAATATAATGCTGATAGGTGTTACTATATGTGCGCTTATCAGCATATTTTTTACAACAAGTAAGTGTCCATAATTTATTGAACAGCTACTTATCTACTTACAGTTATGAAAGCAGTAATACTTGCGGCAGGCATGGCATCTCGCCTTCGCCCATTAACCAATAACACTCCAAAATGCCTTCTCAAAGTTGGCGAACGCAGCCTTTTACAGCGCAGCATCGACGCTCTGAAAAAGAATGGCATAAGAGAGTTTGTGTTTGTCACAGGCTATCTTCATGAAATGATTGAGGAGTTTGTCACTAAGCAGTATCCCGAACTGAAATGCACCTTCATATATAATGATGTGTATGAGTCAACCAACAACATCTACTCACTCTGGCTTGCTCGCCCAGAGGCAGAAGGGAATGACATCCTGCTTCTTGACAGCGACCTTCTCTATGATCCTCAGATTGTGAGTCGTGTCCTTGCCACAAGCGATGACAATGTGCTCACTCTTATCAAGCACCCACTAGGCGAAGAAGAGATGAAGGTAGTCATCAAAGCTGACGGCTCTATCATAGAGATAAGCAAAACATGCAACCCGGCAGCTGCTGCAGGCGAAAGTCTTGGCATTGAGAAAATGGGAACAGAATATACTTCTGCGCTCTACAAGGAGCTGGACATCATGATGAATGCAGAACGCTATATCACGTCAAAGGAAGGTAAGACCATCGACCAGAGAGACATCTTCTATGAACGTGCTTTCGAGCGTCTCATCCCTCAAGGACATACCTATAAAGTTCTTGATGTAACAGAACTTTTCTCATGCGAACTCGATACTGTTGACGATTTCAACACAGCAAAAGAACTAATTCCTGCTGAACTCTATTGACATGTTTCGATTTATCATCAATCCGAAATATAACAACTTAGACACCTTCATCCACAAATTGCCTGCGCTTTTTGAGGATGAAGGCGAACTGATTTATGACGGTCGCAACAAAGTGAAGATTTTCGTTGTCAACGGAGAGAAAATTGTTGTGAAGAGATTCAAGAAGCCACTTTTCCATCAACGGTTCGACTACACTTTCATCCGTCCATCAAAAGCTAAGAGAGCCTATACTTTCGGAATGAGACTCATGGAGTTAGGCATCAATACCCCTGAACCTATAGCGTGCATTGAGGAGCACTCTTACGGCTTGTTCCTCAAGGGGTATTTCATCTCCACCTTCTGCGGCGATGCTGATGCCCGCATCATTCGCGAAGAGCCAAACGACCATGACGACCTTGTGGAGGCATTGGTGCATTTCATTGTTGACATGCACAAGAAAGGATTTCTGCATGGCGACACAAATCTCTCAAATTTCCTCTACCACAAGGATAATTCTGAGTTCGGCTATCACATCACAACGATAGACATTAACCGCTCACATTTCAAAAACAAGCCTACAAAAAAAGAATGTCTCGATAGTCTCATACGCATGACACATGTGCGCCCTGCACTCATCAAAATCATAACGCGCTACGCCGAATTGCAAGGATGGGATAAAGAGGAATGCGTGAATGCCGTCCTTGATAAACTCACACAATTCGAAAAACGCAAGGAGATGAAGAGAAAGCTATTTTCTTAATTTGTATCTTCCCTTTGTTCTTTAGTAATGGCGAAATAATAACTTCGGAAGATTTGATTGATTATGAAACTTTAGGAAGTTATTATTTTACCATTACTTAGTTACTACTCAGCAAATGCTTTTTAAAACAAGGATTCAACCAAATTCAACCAAAACTTAGCAATTGTTGGTAAATTCTAAGAGCCAAAGGCTCTAATTTGGTTGAATTTGGTTGAATCTTTGTTTATAAATCATATCGCTGAATAGTTACTGTTCTTTATACGATTTATTAAGATCCAGCAAATGGAAATTGTGCTGCCTCTGCTTTGGACCTGGAGGGATTGTCATGTAGTCGCCATACTTCTGTGAGAGGTAGGCATCAGGCATTTCTGCCCCCATAACCTGCTTGTCTTCAAAAAGTATAGGAGTTGGCTTGCCAAGGTATCTGCGAGGCATGACACCTTTACGTCCGTCATCGTGGTCGACGACAAGTTCGGAAGTATCAAAGTCGTATTTCTTCTGAAGCTTCTTCATTTTAGCCTGCACTTCTTCAAGAGTATAAAGAGAGCGGCAAAGAAGCGGTATCCACGATGATGGTCCATGTCCATGGCGGTATGGATCGCGATAAAGGAAATACTGCACCTTCTTCAGGTAGAAATAACGAGCGAAATGCACACGCTGCACAAAAGGATTTGATGTCATGCCATCGAGAGGGAACACATCTATATATATTCCACCAAGATATTTGAGATGCATGCGTTCTATAAGCGTTGTGCTTGAATCTTGAATCTTTGCAAACGGCAGCGGATAATCCTTGTCTGTCTCATAGCTCACCACCTCAAAAGGCTGAGGCATCCATTCGCTGGCATGCTCCATCAACAAGTCATAATCCTTGCGAGGCATGGCAATGTCAAGGTCATCATCCCACGGGATGAACCCTTTGTGTCGCACAGCACCAAGAAGTGTGCCTGCTATGATGTAATATCGCAGGTTATGCTCTTCACACACATTCTGTACAGCCATAAGAATGTCAAGAATGCGCAGCTGAAGAGGTCGTATGTCGTATGACGCCATTTATCAGGGCTATAAATTAGTTTTTCTTTACTGTATTTTCTTTTTCTTTATTTCTTCAAGACCTCCTTCCTTGACAAAATCACGATAAGGAGTGTCAAGGTCAAGGTAGTAGAAACGATGCTGAATCTGCTTGTCCTTTGGCGGGAGAGTCATATAATCCCCATACATGGTGCTAAGGTAGCCATCGTAGTCGTTGACACCAAGGAATGTGCGACCTTCAAACTCATAAGTCTTGGGTTCTCCGAGGAAGCTCTTCTTCACGATGCCGCGATGCACAGAATCGTAGTCAATAACATTATCACAGTCATCATACTTGTATGCAAGCATAAATTTCTGTATCTTATCTTGAAGCCCCTTCATGCTATAAATCTTGCGAAGCAGCAGAGGCCACCAAGAGCGAGGTCCTCTGCCATGCTTATATGGGTCACGACCGACGAGGAAAAGCAGATGTCGATAGAACTTGTAATCTTTCAGATGCTTATTCACCACCTTTGCATCAGAAGGTATTCCGTCAATTGGGAAGATATCCACATATATGCCCTCTGGAAACATGAAATCGGGGCGTTCAAGCACCGTAGTCCTCGAATCTTCAGCCTTAGCGAAAGGGTAAGGATAGTCAGGGCGGTTATGCGGGCCAATAATCTCAAATGGCTCAGGCATCCACTCTGCACAATGCTCCATAAGAATGTCATAATCAGGGCGTGGCATACAGATATCCATGTCATCATCCCAAGGAATGAAACCTTTGTGGCGAACAGCACCAAGCATTGTTCCCGCCCAAAGGTAATAACGCAGATTATGCTCGCGGCACACCTTATCAATGCATTCCACTATAGGAACAAGTCTTAGCTGAAGGTCACGTATATTATAGTTGGTATCGTATTTGAGTCGCATAGTTTTTATTCCTTATATTTTATTTCACGCCTAAAAGTTCTTTATAAAGCTGCAGATAGGCATCAATATGCTTCTTATAGCTAAATTCCTTGGCATGAGCTTTTACCTGATCTATCTTTTCGGCATTCTCATAGAAGCCTGGCAGATTATCTTTCACATCCTTTGCCATAGCGTCTATGCTGAGGTCTTTCCACACAAAAGCGCAGTCACCGCAAATCTCTGGCAGACAAGTGTAGTTGGACACAAATACCGCTCTGCCAAACTGCATAGCTTCGATTGCTGGAAGTCCAAAACCTTCACCTTGACTTGCAAAGAGAAATGCCTCGCAGTGGCGATATAGCCACACTTTCTCTTCTGCAGACACCTTGCCGCAGAGGTAAGCATTGTTTGTTGGAAGACCATTGATATGCTGACGCACAACCTTTGCAAAGTCAAAATGGTCATCTCCACACACATAAAGGTCGTATTCAGGGAAGTGCTTCATCATATCAACCAGAAGATGGAAGTTTTTCTTCTGACGAATCTGCCCAATAGCAAAAAAGAAAGGACGTCCTGTAGCAAAAGCAGGCTTAGCCTCTGGTTGTGAAGTGATGTCTTCCACTCCGTTGTAGATGACTCTCACAGGCTTGCCTTTCATGTTGAAAAGTTCCTCCACCTGCTTGCCCACGAACTTGGATATACAAGTCACAGCGTCAGCCTTGTTGATGGCGCGCTGAAGCACAAACCGATGCTTTAACTGACGAATCCAGTTTTTCTCAGTAAGGAAATTGAGGTCGTGGATAGTAAGCACAAACTTATCATATTCACCACGATGACGCTTCAGCTGCTGCTGGTTTGTGGAATGCCACAAATCAACAGAGGGAAGACCCTTGCTTGAATGCTTATGGTATTTGCGTCGTATGTTTGTTGTGTCAACCTTCTGGCCGTAGTCTGCGACATAGCCCTCAGGCAGAAGAAAATGGAACTTCAAAGCCTCATCATCCATCTTAGAATACCATTCGGCATAGTTCTTTTCTATCTGTCCAAATCCACTTGTCGGATTGTCAACCTCAGTTATATCGAGCAGTACAGTTTTCTTTTCCATAATACAAAGGTATGTATTTTTTTGCTGTATGACAATGTGTTTTACCCTTAAACGAGAAAAAAGGCATGAAGATTTATAGCCATAAAGAAAAAAAGCGGTAATTTTGTATCATATAACACACTAAACATCTCGTACATGAACATACTCGTAGTAAGATTTCGTCAGATGGGCGATGCCATCCTCTCAACAGCATTGCTGAACACCCTTCGCCACAATTTTCCTGAGGCAAACATCCACTTTGTGCTCAACGAAAAGATTGCGCCGCTCTTTGAAGGGCATCCTTCTATCGACAAAATCATCACATTTTCCGATGACGAACGCCACAAGACGGTGACATACCTCAAGAAGGTGTGGAAGATTGTTCATGACACTCATTATGATGTAATCATCGACATGCGCAGCACAGCCAACACTATGATGTTCGCATTCTTATCCAAAAACACACCTTACAGAATTGGCGTGAAGAAGAAATATACCCGTGTGGCTTTCAACCATGTAATCGAGAAGTGCGGCAACAAACGCTCAATGGTTGATTATGACATTTCGTATGCCGAACCGCTCAACGCATTAAAGCACATCGAACCTGTCAATGAGTTCACGCTCCATATCACCGATGAAGAGAAAGAACGCTACGGCGAGTATCTTCAGAAGCAAGGCATCGACCTTAGCAAGCCTATAATGCTTGCAAATGTCACAGCAAAGCTTGCAAATAAAGTATGGAACGAGGACCGAATGGTGTGGGTGCTCGACAAGTTTATGAAGCAGCACCCTGAATATCAGATTATCGTCAACTACGCCCCTGGTCAAGAAGAGGCAAACGCACGCAGAATATACGAAACACTCGGCAAGCCTCAGCAGGTGTTCATTGATGTCAAGGCGCGTTCATCAAGAGAACTTGTTGCCATGGGGTATTATATGACTTTCTTCTTTGGCAACGAGGGAGGCGCCCGCCATATCATGCATGCTGCAGGATGCCCATCACTCGTGGTGTGCGCTCCAGGAAACAGCAAGACAGTATGGATTCCGCAGACGAATGTGCTCGCCGAAGGAATATCTCCTGCCGACTTTGCATCAGCCAGCGAACTGTCAAAGATGGAACGCGAGCAGCAATACTCTCTCATCAGCCAGGAGTTTGTATGGGAAAAGCTTCAGCAGTTCACCACAAAACTTAGTTGATGTCTGCAATGGCGAAAATTTCCAAAGAGAAAAAGAGAATTGCAGGATACACATTATCCTTCATACTGCTCGCAGTCGTGGCTGTATGGGTGTCTTCACGATGGAAGGTATGGTTTGATAACCCATCTGAAGATGAATATGTTACATCTGCCGTTCCATCACGAATACTTCTTACATTTGGTGATTCAGACGGAATGACATCTCGCAATATAAGTTGGATTTGCGACTCTGTTGTCACCTCGGCATTCGTTGAACTCGTTGACTTATGCAATAGCGACTCTGTCACCTATCCTGCAGACGGAGAGGTGTTCGAGTCAAGAGGAGGCAAAAGCGCATTTTATGTTTGTCGATTAAGACATCTGGCGGCCGGTCACAGCTACAAATATCGTGTGAACAGCAACAACACATACTCTCAATGGTATCAGTTTGAAACACAAAATGAAGATGACAAGAACGTATCTTTCCTATATGTAGGCGATGTACAAGACACAATCTCTGGCATAGCAAACAGCCTGCTTGTCAACGCATTCAACCACCATAAGGATGCTAAATTCCTCGTTTGCGGAGGCGATTTGACAGAAAGACCAATAGACAGCTATTGGAAGGAGACAGCAGCAACACTCGACTCTTTGGGGCAGGCAATGCCTGTGCTTACCGTCACTGGCAATCACGACTATCTGAAAGATGTGATTTGCAAACTCGAACGACGTTTCTCACTCGTCCACTCATATTTCCTTGATTCCATGCAAGGAGAGAACCAGGTGTTCACAATGAAATATGGCGACACACAATTCTTCCTTCTCGACAGCAACAGAGAGGTTTTCTATCTTGCTGCACAGAGGCAATGGCTCGACGAACAGCTAAATGCCAGCAATGCGAAATGGAAGATTGTCATCGTCCACCACCCTCTGTACTCTATCAAAGGGAAGTCTAACAACCTCATACAAAAGTGGATGTTTGATGACCTGATACACAAATATGATGTCGATCTCGTGCTGCAAGGCCACGAACACGCATACGCAAGGATGACAAATCATAATAGCGACTCAAACGAAGGTCATGCTGACGCGACAACACCTGTCTATACCGTAAGTCATTGTTCTCCTAAAAACTACAGAATAGAATTCGATGACACGTTCGACAAGTTTGGTTCGGGCAGCAGATACTATCAAAAAGTTTGCACACATGGCGACTCTCTAATCATAACTGCATACGATGCCCACACAAATGAAGTATATGACTCATTGCTCATAGTAAACTATCAAGGCATAAAGAGCATTGCTGACTATGGCAAGACTATTGCAGAAAAGGTGTTCTTCGAGCCAGATGAAGGCAGCATGAAGGATAAAGAGTTTGCAGAAAGAATAAATGAATATAAGAAAAATCACCCAGAAAGATTCAGGTAAAAAGATATGAAACATCTTCAAATACGAAAATCATCGTTTTCAAGCCCTATTGCTTTTGTTTGCAATTTGGCTTTAGTATATGCTGCATACGGCATCTGCCGCTTGGCATACCTCTTTGAGAATTGGGCAGCACTCTCAGAAGGCTTCGACACATTGTCTTTCTGGGAGGCTTTCAAGGGATGCTGGATGTTTGACACCTCTGCCATCCTTTACACAAACGCCCTGTTTGCCATCCTGGCTCTTTTCCCTCTGCATTACAAGGAGAAAGACTTATGGCAGACAATCGTGAAGTGGATTTATGTAGTTGTCAACTCCATCTGCATCATCGCCAACCTCATAGATGCTGTGTATTTTCAATATACAGGCAGACGCACAACAGCATCAATCTTTGAGGAATTCAGCAACGAAGGTAATATTGGCGATGTTTTAGGTGTTGAACTTCTTCGACATTGGTATCTCGTATTGTTGGGCATCCTGCTGATTGCTGCTTTGATTTTCATGTATGTCAAGCCTAAGGGCAAGATGAGGTTATTCACCACAAAAGAGTTTCTGACATACTATGTCATACAGACTGTCTGCTTTGCGCTTTACCTCCCAATCACGATCTGCGGAATGAGAGGCGGAGCAACAACTGCTGTGCGACCTATCACACTAAGCAATGCCAATCAGTATGTTAACAGACCGGCAGAGGCTGCACTCATTCTCAACACTCCTTTTTCTATGATAAGAACTGTCAATAAGAATGTGTTTGTTGACCCTGAATATTTCTCTCGCGAGGAACTTGACAAGATTTATTCGCCTGTCCACGTTCCATCCGACAGCCTCGTAAGCAGAAAGAAGAATGTTGTAATCCTCATTATGGAAAGCTACGGACGAGAGTATATCGGTGCATACAATAAGAATCTTGACGGCGGCAAGTACAAAGGATACACACCTTTTACGGATTCTCTGATTGAGCATTCTGTCACCTTCGACTATACTTTCAGCAATGGAAGAAAGAGCGTTGACGGCATGCCGTCCATTCTCTCAAGCATTCCGCGTTTCATTGAGCCATTCTTCCTCACTCCTGCCTCGCTCAATGATGTGAGCGGCATTGCAGGTGAACTCAGCAAGGTGGGCTATTACTCCGCTTTCTTCCACGGCGCAGAAAACGGCTCAATGGGATTTGAGGCTTTCGCCCACTCTACCGGCTACAAAGATTATTTTGGCCGCACAGAATACAACCAGGACAAACGCTTCAATGGCGATGCCGATTTCGACGGAATGTGGGCTATCTGGGATGAGGAGTTTCTGCAATTCTACGCATTGAAGATGACTGACATGAAAGAGCCTTTTGTCACTTCAGTATTTACAGCAAGCTCACACCACCCTTATGTTGTGCCTGAACGCTACAAGAACATCTATAAGGATGACCCAGGCGATGACAATATCATGCACAAGTGCATACGTTATGTTGACAACTCTCTGCGCCTCTTCTTTGAGACGGCAAAGAAGCAGCCATGGTATGACAACACAATCTTTGTCATCACTTCTGACCACACCAATCTCAGTTCATATTCAGAATATCAGACTGAGTTAGGACTTGTGTCATCACCAATCATCATCTATGACCCATCAGGAGAAATGCAGCCTCAGCAGCGTCATTGCATTGCTCAGCACATAGACATCATGCCAACAATACTCAATTATTTAGGCTACAACAAGCCTTATGTGTCATTCGGCATAGATCTTTTCAACACACCAGACGAAGACACATGGGTGGTCGGACATAATAATGGAGTGTATTTCTATGGCAAGGGTGACTATGTTATGCTTTTCACCGAGGACAGCCAGATAAAGGGTGTGTATAATTTCAAGAAAGACTGGTTTATGAAGGATAACCTCAAAGGAAAGATTGGCGCTGTCGAACAGCAGCTGGAAAAGGAATTGAAAGCCATCATACAGTCATATATGATTAGAATGACAGAAGACGAATTGGTTGTGAAGGAAAGCAAGAAATAATTGATACAAGTTTCGCTCCACTTGTTATGGAGCTAAAGGGTAGTTAAAGAGAAATTAAAGTGAAGTTAAAGAGTAGTTAAAGTGACAAATGTCAGACATGGCAAACGTCTCTTTAACTCCAAGCGAAGCGATAACTCCTCTTTAACTCCCCAAAGCGAAAGTTGAATAATTGATTAGAGTCTGCATTATTCATGCTGAAGCAACAACCTTTTTATGTAACATCTGTTACACGCCCTGTGTTACACTTGTTACATACCGTGTGTTACAGCTGTAACACGCCGTATGTAACAAGTGTAACATTTTGTATTGGTTACATTCCGCTTATTGCTAAAACAAAAAAAGACCAGCGGCGTAATGCCGCTGGCCATTATATTTATGTTTCGAACCTACCTTGCTGTCCGATTAGAAAGCGAAGTAAACACCGAAAGTGATTGCGTTGTCAACACAAAGATTGAAAGAGTTTGTCTTTGCCTTACCTGTCTTTGAGAAACCATAAGCAACCTCACCTACATGAGCAACGAGAGTTGTCTTTGGGCTGAGTGAATAAGCAAGACCTGGGTTGAGAGCGATTTTCCAAGTGTTAGTGTTGTCATCCACACCTGAATAGTGAGTGTTGAGATAAGAGAAACCACCATCAACGAAGAACTTGAGATCACCTACCTTAGCGTAAGAGTAACGTACGTATGGGTGAAGAACAAATGAGTTTGAGTTATCAATAACATTGTTAGCATTTGAGTTGTCACCATGTTCGAAACCGATAGCAACAGCTACATCGAATTTCTCATTGAGAGAATAACCTACTTCTGGGAGTACAGTAACATTATTCATGCTTGAAAGCTTGTTACCGTCGAAAGTTGACTTTGAAGTGTTGTAACCAGCTTCACCACCAATCCAAACCTGTGCGTTTGCAGCAACAGATGCAACTGCTACGAGAGCAGCAAGAATAAATTTCTTCATTTTCCTAAAAATCTTTTTACTTTTCCTACTCTATTTTATTACGTTTCTATGTGGTATGCAGAAGTTTTTCGGAACCCCCTTCATGCATCACTAATCAATTAGTTATTTTGTTTTCGACTGCAAAGTTATAGTGTTTTTACGACACCCAATATACATTCCATCAAAAAAAAGGTCGTTTCGCAACTTTATCAAACAAATAATTTCCGATAAAGAAAATTGCAAAGCGGTTTTTCTATGTTTTCAACACCATTTAGAGATAAAATTCTTAATTTTGCATGTTTTTCAAATTTGTATGGGAGATAACAATAATTTTAAATATCTGTCGAACATTGACAGTCCAAAGGACTTGCGCAAACTGAAGGTGGAAGAATTGCCAAAAGTATGCGATGAATTGCGCAAAGACATTATTGAGGAGCTGTCTGTAAATCCAGGGCACCTTGCTTCAAGCCTTGGAGTTGTTGAATTGACTGTGGCGCTTCATTATGTTTTCGACACTCCATACGACCGTATTGTTTGGGATGTAGGTCATCAAGCATACGGCCATAAAATCCTCACTGGCAGACGCGACAAGTTCTGCACAAACAGAAAACTCCATGGCATAAAGCCATTCCCACATCCTTACGAAAGCGAGTATGACACATTCTGCTGTGGTCATGCCAGCAACTCCATATCTGCTGCTTTAGGTATGGCTGTTGCAGCAAAGCTGAACAATGACAGCCGTCAAGTTGTAGCTGTCATTGGAGATGGTGCTATGAGCGGAGGTCTGGCATTTGAAGGCATAAACAACACAGCAAGCACGCCTAATGACATGCTTATTGTGTTGAACGACAACAACATGTCAATCGACAACAGTGTAGGAGGAATGCGCAAATACCTCTTACAGCTTACGACGAACTCCACATATAACGATTTAAGATATAAGATTTCACGCAAACTTTTCGACATCGGCCTTCTCAACGAGAAACGTCGCAAAGGTCTTATACGCTTCAACAACAGCGTTAAGTCTGTACTCTCACGACAGCAGAACATTTTTGAGGGTATGGACATAAGGTATTTCGGACCTACCGACGGAAATGATGTTGTTGAGCTTGTGCGCATCCTCAACGCCATAAAGGACATGAAAGGGCCAAAAATCCTGCATATCCACACAAAGAAGGGCAAAGGATACGCACCAGCAGAAGAGAATGCCACAATATGGCATGCACCAGGAAAGTTCGATTATGAATCAGGAGAGAGAATCGTATCTAAAGACGACAAGCCAAAACCTCCAAAGTTTCAGGATGTGTTCGGACTCACGTTGCTTGAGCTTGCCCAGAAGAATCCTAAGATTGTGGGCGTAACCCCAGCAATGCCTACAGGCTGTTCGATGAACATCATGATGAAGGCATTGCCAGAACGAGTTTTCGATGTCGGAATAGCTGAAGGCCATGCTGTGACATTCTCAGGAGGAATGGCGAAAGACGGTCTCATGCCTTTCTGCAATATCTACTCGTCATTCATGCAACGCGCGTACGATAATATAATACATGATGTGGCAACCATGAATCTCGACATGGTGCTCTGCCTCGACAGAGCGGGTATTGTGGGAGAAGACGGGCCTACACACCACGGTGCATTCGACCTCGCATTCCTTCGCCCTATACCAAATCTCACCATCGCTTCGCCTTACAATGAACCCGAGCTGCGCAATATGATGTTTACAGCTCAGAAGCAAGGCAAGGGACCTTTCGTCATACGCTACCCACGCGGATGCGGAAGTGTCGTTGATTGGCGTGTTGACTTTGAGGAGATACCTGTAGGCAAAGGTCGCAAACTCAAAGACGGAAAGGATGTAGCAGTTCTGAGCCTTGGTCCTATAGGCATAGAGGCAGGCAAGGCAATAGCTATTGCAGAACTTAAGGCGTTGAATAAAAACGCAGCTGAGCCTCTGCACATAGCACATTACGATATGAGATTCCTCAAGCCGATAGACACTGAATTGCTTCACGAAGTGGGCAGAAACTTCAAGAAAGTTGTCACCATTGAAGATGGCGTGATAAGCGGCGGCCTCGGAAGTGCCGTGCTTGAATTCTTTGCCGACAACGGATATGATATTGATGTTAAACGCATAGGCATCCCTGATGCATTTGTTGAGCATGGCACAGTGGCTGAGCTTCGCAAGATTTGCAAAATGGATGCAGAAAGTATAGCAGAGGTATTGTTATGAAAATCATTATTGCTGGTGCTGGAGCCGTAGGCACACATCTTGCCCGACTGCTATCAAAGGATGACCAAGATGTCATCTTGATAGATGCTGACGAAAACAAGCTTTTTCATGTTGGTAATGAATTGGATATCAAGACTCTTGTGCAGCGTCCTACATCCATTTCTGGATTGAAAGACGCTGGCATCAACAAGGCAGACCTTTTTATCGCTGTCACTCCACATGAAAGCGAGAATCTGGCGTGTGCTGTATTGGCTAAGCAGCTGGGCGCCAAGCAGACAGTGGCTCGTGTGGACAATTACGAATACATGAAACCGGAGAACATGGCCATCTTCAAGGCTATGGGCATCGAATCGCTCATCTACCCCGAGCTGCTCGCCGCCTACGACATCGCTGCAAGTTCGCGATACAGCTGGATACGCCAGATATGGGATTTCAACAAGGGAGAGCTGCTGTTGCTGAGCGTGATGATGCATGATGACACACCTGCGTTTGAAAAAGAGATAAGAAACAAAAACAATATGCTTGTCGGACACACCTTGAAAGAGATAAGCATGACTCACGGCCATACCTTCCATGTTGTGGCAATAAGAAGAAACGGAGAGACAATAAGTCCGCATGGTGACGAGAAGATTCTTCCTCGCGACCTCGTGTTCTTCATGACAACAAAAGATAATCTGGCAAACATACAGCATTTATCTGGCAAAGATGACTATCCAAATGTCGAACATAGCCTGCTAATTGGCGGAGGCAAGCTTTCGGTCAGAGCAAGCTGGGAACTCAACTCCATACATGACTCGGTAAAAATTATTGAACCGAACCCGCAACGCACAGAGCAGCTGCAGTCGCTCGTCTCACCTCAAACAATGATTCTTCAAGGAGAAGGATACGACATAGACCTTCTGAATGATGAAGGATACGGAAATACAGAAGCGTTGATTGCGCTCACCGACAATGACCAGCAGAATATCCTTGCGTGTGTGGCAGCAAGACGAAGGGGCATCCGCAAGACCATCGCTCAAGTGGAGAATCTCGATTATTTCGACATGGCGAATGACCTCGACATCGGAACCATCATCAATAAGAAGATGATTGCCGCCAGCCATATCTATCGCATGCTGCTGAAAAGTGATGTTGACAATATGAAAATGCTGACAATCGGCAAAGCGGATGTGGCGGAATTCATTGTAAAACCAGGTTCGAAAGTAACAAAGAAGACAATCATGGAACTTGACCTTCCAAAGGGTGTAAACTTTGGAGGAATGTCGCGAGACGGCAAGAGCATGCTTGTCAACGGACGCACTCAGCTGCAAGTAGGAGACAAGGTTGTCGTGTTCTGCATAGAGAAGTCATTGCGCAAGCTTGATAAGCTATTCAAATAAATTAAGAATTAAGAGTTAAGATTTAGCAAGGAAATAGATTTCGCAATTCGTATTTCGTAATTCGTATTTCGTAATTCGTATTTATTACGGCACTTATTCATAAGTTATAAAAATTCACTTAAGATGATAAACTGGCGACTCATATCAAAAGTCATGGGCTTCCTCCTTTTCATAGAGGCTGGATTAATGATGCTATGCCAGATTGTAAGCTGGATATACGGCGAGGGCATTTATGCTTTCGTTCCTCCAGTAGCGACATCTATTGTGCTTGGAGCAATAGGAGTGCTTCTCGGCAGAAATGCAGGAAAGACAATGGGAAGAAAAGACGGCTATATTGTCGTGTCAACCACATGGGTGATTTTCACAATAATAGGCATGGCACCATTCCTCCTTTCCGGAACGGTGAAGGATGTGGCAAGCGCTTTCTTCGAAACCATGTCTGGATTCACAAGCACAGGAGCCACTATCCTTGACGATATCGACTCAGCGCCAAAGGGCATCCTATTCTGGCGAAGTGTGACACAATGGATAGGTGGTATCGGCATCATATTCTTCACAATCGCTGTACTCCCTGCATTCGGAGTTGGAGAAGTGAAGCTTTTTGCGGCAGAGAGCACCGGTCCGCTGCATGACAAAGTGCATCCAAGAATCTCGGTTGCCGCCAAGTGGATTGGTGGTGTGTACGTCGTGCTCACCATCTTGTGTATCATATCGCTGTTAGTAAGCGGCATGAACGCTTTCGACTCAATCAATTATGCTCTATGCACAACAGCAACAGGAGGCTACGGAACACACTCAGCACTTCTCAACGATGTGTATCACTCACCTGCAATAGAATATGTGCTCACATTTTTCATGTTTATATCAGGTGTCAACTACACCCTCATATACTATACCATCCTTAAAGGGCAAATAACTAAATTTTTCAAGGATGCCGAACTGAGGGTATATCTTCTCATCGTATTAGGGGCATCCGCTATATGCGCAACAACACTTGTAATAAACGACCCAAACAACGATGTGGAACTTGCTATAAGACAAAGCCTCTTCACCATCATATCAATGCAGACAACAACAGGCTTGGCAACATTCGACTACACCGTTTGGCCTGTCCAACTTATGCCTGTAATACTTTTCGTGATGTTTGCCGGCGCTTGTTCTGGCAGTACATGCGGAGGTTTTAAATGCGTACGAATCAGCATCATATACAGAGTACTGAAGAACGAGTTCACACACATCCTGCATCCTCGTGCTGTCACACCTGTACGTCTCAACGGCAATATAATACCTTCAAGCATAGTTCAGACACTACTCGGATTTATAGCGATGTTTGTTGGCGCTTTGTTTATTGGCGCATTCATCTTGGCATTAACAGGTGTTGACCCAAATGACGTACACCCGAACTTTGACTATTACGAGGCTTTCGGTATTGCTATGTCAAGCATTAGCAATGTAGGGCCAGGCATGGGATATTATGGTCCAGTGCATTCATGGGCAATACTGAGTCCTTTAGCAAAATATGTATGCTCATTTTTGATGCTCATAGGGCGTTTGGAGCTGTTCCCTATCATCATTCTCTTCACACGCGGTTTCTGGAGAAGAAGTTAGGATTACACACATACAAAAACAACAAAAAAAGAGTTCGTAAATCTACGAACTCTTTTTTGTTGCGCTTCAGGATGGGCTTGAACCAACGACCCCATGATTAACAGTCATGTGCTCTAACCAACTGAGCTACTGAAGCAATTGTATTTGCTTTCGAAAAGCGAGTGCAAATTTACACCATTCACATTAAACATCCAAACTTTTGTCATGTAAATTTTGTTTTTTTTACATTTTATCTACTATAGGCCATATTTTAAGGTATAATCACATTGTTTATTCAAGTATCCTTATGTTTACATCGTTAAAAATCGCTAACTTTGCACCCGCAATGAAATAATGATATCAGCGACATGTGACGTTGGTTTATTGTGATTCCGAGAATAAAGAAAAGAATGAGAGTACTAATCATCAACACTTCAGAGCGCATTGGAGGTGCGGCAATAGCAGCCAACCGCCTAATGGAAGCATTGAAGAAGAATGGCGTTAAGGCAAGAATGCTTGTTCGTGACAAGCAGACTGACCATCTTACCGTGGCGTCCGTTGGCTCAAACATGATGATGTCTGTCAAGTTTGTCTGGGAACGCACAATAATATTCATTGCAAACCTGTTCAGCCGTAAAAACTTATTTCAAGTGGATATTGCCAATACGGGCATAAATGTGACTGAGCATGCAGAGTTTAAGAAAGCAGATGTTATACACCTCCATTGGGTTAATCAAGGTTTTCTGTCGCTAAACGACATTGACAGGATTGTGCATTCGGGGAAAACCGTTGTAATAACCCTTCACGACCAATGGTACTTCACCGGTATCTGCCATTACTCAAGCGAATGCGACAAGTACAAAACTCTATGTGAGAACTGCGGCATGCTGAACAGCAGGCTTTTCGGAGATCTTGCAAAACAAGTTTTCAACAGGAAACTCCGCATATACGAAAACTCTAACATCACATTTGTGGGATGCAGCAAATGGATGACAAACCTTGCGGAAAAGTCAAGACTCACCGAAGGCAACAAAGTGGTAAGCATTCCAAATGCAATAAACACGGAGCGATTCCATCAGATAGGAAAGGCTGAAGCAAGAGAAGAGATGCTTCTTCCACTTGACAAGAAACTCATCCTCTTCGGCTGCCAAAGGATAACAGACGAGCGAAAAGGTTTCAAATACCTTGTTGACGCTCTCAGAATAATAAAAGACAGAGATGTCAATTTCGCTGAAAACATAGAGATTGTCGTCGTTGGTGGAGATTCTGACAAGATACGAAACAGCATGCCTTTCAAGGTTATCCCTGTATCGTATGTCAGCGATCCAAAGAAGATGGTGGCTCTGTACAATGCTGTTGACCTGTACGTGACTCCTTCCCTTCAGGATAATCTGCCAAATACTATTGTTGAGTCATTGGCATGCGGCACCCCTTGCGTGGGCTTCAATGTTGGAGGTATTCCTGAGATGATAGACCACAAGAGCAATGGGTATGTTGCAAAATACAAAGACGCCAACGACCTCGCAACGGGCATCCTATGGACGCTAACCGCCGACAGCGAGAAGCTAAGCCATAACGCAAGGACAAAAGCCATCGAGACATACAGCGAAGATATTGTGGCAAAACAATATATAAGAGTATATGAGAATAACCATCATCACGGTAACATATAATGCTGAGGCGACAATAGAGCGCACGATGGAAAGCGTGGCGAACCAGAGCCATACTGATATTGAGCATATCGTGATGGACGGCGCATCAAAAGACAGGACTCTCGACATTGTAAACCGCTATCACCAACAAGAAAGGAACGGCTTGCGCCTCATCGTGAAGAGCGAACCAGACAAAGGCTTATACGATGCCATGAACAAGGCTGTGAAACTTGCAACAGGGGCGTTTGTTTGCTTCCTCAACGCTGGTGACAAGCTTCACGACAGCAATACGCTCGCCAACATAGCGAAAGCTGCCGACGGCAAAGAAAAGGACACAGCTGTCATTTACGGCAATACAGCCATTGTTGATAATGATGGGGCATTCATCCGCTCCAGAAGGCTCACGCCGCCTGACAACCTCTGCTGGCGCAGTTTTAAGCAGGGAATGCTTGTATGCCACCAGGCGTTCTATATCAACAGAGACATAATCCAGCCTTATGACCTTTCGTATCGCTTTTCTGCTGATTTCGACTGGTGCATCCGCTGCATGAAAGAAGGAGAAAAGCAGAGAATGACAAATATCTATGTCCGTGATTATGTAGCAGACTACCTCAGCGAGGGAATGACTACCGCCAATCACAAGGCATCACTAAAAGAAAGATTCAGGATAATGGCAGTTCACTATGGTATGCTGCCAACTATCGTTCAACATATATGGTTTATCTTCAGGGCTGCAGTAAAAAAGTAAATGCACCCTGACAAAGGAAAAAAGTATTAGTTTTAAAAGTAAAAAGAAAAGGTTATGAAGAAATTTAGCCCTTCTAAGCCAGAGTTGTTCTACACACTCAAGAATTACAACAAACAAAAGTTCACAGCCGATCTTATGGCTGGTGTCATTGTGGGTATTGTAGCCCTTCCACTTGCTATTGCTTTCGGTATTGCTTCAGGCGTATCGCCTGAAAAAGGTATCCTCACAGCAATCATCGCAGGTTTTGCAATCAGCGCTTTCGGTGGCAGCCGCGTGCAGATTGGAGGTCCGACAGGTGCTTTCATCATCATCATCTATGGAATAATCCAGCAGTACGGACTCACAGGATTAGCCATAGCGACTGTGCTTGCCGGCATATTCCTCATTCTGCTCGGAGTCTTCAGACTCGGAACAATCATCAAGTATATCCCTTACCCTATCATTGTCGGCTTCACAAGCGGTATCGCTGTAACAATATTCTCAACTCAAGTGAAAGACCTCTTCGGTCTGCATATCGAAGGAACTGTGCCTGCTGACTTCATAGAGAAATGGATATGCTACTTCCAGAATTTTGGCACTATAGACTTAGCAACTGCGGCAGTAGGCATCATGTCTGTCGTCATCATTGCATGCACACCTCTCATCTCAAAGAAGATTCCTGGCTCACTGCTTGCTATCATCATAATGACTATCGTAGGTATTGTGCTTAACAACTACTACGGCATCCATGTTGACACTATCGGCGACCGCTTTGAAATCAACCCATCAATGCCTGAAGCTGTTGTGCCAGACCTCAACTGGGAAAACATCAAGGGACTCATCTCACCAGCCATCACCATTGCCGTGCTTGGTGCTATCGAGAGCCTTCTTTCAGCAACGGTTGCTGACGGTATAATCGGACATAAGCACAACTCAAACCAAGAGCTTATTGGTCAGGGTGTAGCAAATATCTTGAGTCCAATTTTAGGCGGTATCCCTGCAACTGGAGCAATCGCTCGTACAATGGCAAACATCTCTAACGGCGGAAAGACTCCTGTTGCTGGCATAATTCATGCTATAGTGCTTCTCCTCATCTACTTCTTCCTCATGCCATACGCAGCATACATCCCAATGTCATGCCTTGCAGGTGTACTTGTGATTGTATCTTACAATATGTCAGGATGGCGCACAGTAAAGCAGATGATGAAGAATCCTAAGAGCGATGTTAGCGTGCTTTGGCTCACATTCATCTTGACAGTAGTCTTCGACCTCACAATCGCTATCGAGGTGGGTCTTGTGCTTGCATGCCTCCTCTGCATGAAGCGTATGGCAGAGACTACACAGGTGAGCGTGCTTACTGACCAGGACGATATCGACCCTAACGCAAACACAGATATCAACAACCCTGATGTTGAGCATCTCACAATCCCTGCTCATGTTGAGGTTTACGAGATTAACGGCCCATACTTCTTCGGTATCGCAACAAAGTTTGACGATATGATGGCAAGCATGGAGAAACAGCCAGAGGTGAGAATCATACGTATGCGCCGCGTGCCATTCATCGATTCTACAGGAATACACAACCTTCAGAATCTTATTGAGATGTCACACAACAACGGCATAGATGTCATACTCTCTGGTGTGAACGACAAAGTTCGCGCTGTACTCGTGAAGAACAAGTTTGACAAGCTGCTCGGTGAAAGCAACATCTGTCCAAACATCAACATTGCTCTTGAGACAGCTAAGACTATCGTCATAAGCCACGAGAAGAAAAACGCATAATGCGAATAAGATGAAAACCGCAATTGTAGGAGGAGGTGCAGCAGGATTCTTCTGCGCTATCCAGCTGGCGTCAATGTGTCCAGAAATGGAGATAACAATCTTTGAGCAGCAAAAGAAAGTGCTGTCGAAGGTTGAAATCTCAGGTGGCGGCAGATGCAACTGCACAAACTCCTTCCGCGATGTTACTGATTTATGCCAAGTATATCCACGCGGCGCCAAACTGCTTAAGCGACTGTTTAAGCAGTTTGGACCGCGTGATGCTTTTCAATGGTTCGAGGACCATGGAGTACCTCTTGTAATCCAAGATGACCAATGTGTGTTTCCCAAAGCACAAGACAGCCATGCAATAATCAACTGCTTCTTGAATGAAGCACATAACTATGGTGTCAGAATAAAGCTCGGCAACAAGATTGACACGCCAGAAGTCCTTTTCGATGGCGGCTACGACTATATCGTGATGACAATAGGCGGCACACCAGGAAAAGAAGGATGCGTGCCGTCACTCTTCACTTTCAACATCAAAGACAAAGCACTCGTTTCGCTTATGGGCACAGTAGTGGAGAACGCTATAACGTCTATTCCTGGAACGAAATTCAAAACACAAGATGCCCTTCTCATCACCCACTGGGGAATGAGCGGGCCTGCTATATTGAAACTTTCGAGCCATGCTGCACGCTACCTCGCTGAGCATAACTACCAGACAACAATGCTTGTCAACTGGACAGGAGAGACTAACGCCGAAGAAGTGCGCACCATTATCATAAGCATGCTCAAGCAAAACGCACAAAAGCTCATTGATAATGTTCGCCCCTTCAGCCTTCAGACTCGCCTTTGGGAATACCTGCTAACCAAAAGTAACCTTAAAGGGAGGAAATGCTGCGAGATAGGCAATAAGGCAATAAACAAACTTGTTGACACTCTCACTAACGACACCTACCTTGTTGTCGGTCGAAATCACTATAAGGAGGAATTTGTCACTTGCGGAGGTGTTTCTCTCGACTCCGTTGACAAGACGACGCTCGAATCAAAAGAACGCCCTAATCTCTTCTATGCAGGCGAAGTGCTCGACATAGACGGTGTGACTGGAGGATTCAACTTTCAAGCAGCATGGACTACTGCATACGCAGTAGCTAAAGGCATAGCGGAAAAAAACAGGAAAAATTAAGAGTGACACTAGAAACTCTAGAGATGCTAGAAACACTAGAGACGCTAAAAACTCTAGAAACCCTAGAAGCCCTAGAAACTCTAGAAACCCTAGAAACTCTAGAAACCCTAGAAACTCTAGAAAC
>JAKSLL010000042.1 GCA_024401215.1 Bacteroidaceae bacterium | reverse complement strand
CCCTAGAAACTCTAGAAACCCTAGAAACTCTAGAAACCCTAGAAACTCTA
Source organism: Bacteroidaceae bacterium (assembly GCA_024401215.1). Lineage (GTDB taxonomy): Bacteria > Bacteroidota > Bacteroidia > Bacteroidales > Bacteroidaceae > Minthosoma. The sequence goes on along the minus strand of JAKSLL010000042.1, from coordinate 31,471 downwards.
GAAACCCTAGAAACTCTAGAAACTCTAGAAATACTAGAGAGCTCTTAACCCAACAAAAAAAGTGACGACTGAAACCAGCCGTCACTTTTTTATTTAGAGTTGATTAATATTACTTAACCATGATCTTCTTAACTGAGCCATCAGCCATTCTAACGATGTTGAGACCCTTCTGAAGCTTGTTGATACGAGCACCAGCAGCATTGTAGATTGCAGAAGCAGCAGTCTTTGATGCAGCAACCTCATCGATTGCAACAGCGTCAGTTGCGTCGCCATTGATTACCAATGAGCTTTCACCGATAGCACCATTGTAAGCAAGTGTCCAGTTGTCAGCTGCAATCCAGTTACAAGTTGACTGGATAGCCTGGATACCGATAGTTACATCGCTGTCAGCATTTTCCTTAGCGAATACGAGAGAGAAGTGCTTTGGAGAGCCATTAGCAGACTTTATCTCGATAGCGCTCTTCTTACCATCAGCCTCTGAAGCGAAGAGATAAATACCGTTTGAAGCTGTCTCCCAGTAATCATCTGCCTCTGGATCATCAGCCTGGCTGCTCTGGAGGTTAGCGATAGCATCTACAGTAAGAGTGTAAACACCTGCAGGAAGCTTAGAGATAGTCTGTTCAATTGAACCGTCGCCGATTGGAGCGTTACCTGAACGCCAGCCTTCGATGAACTGGTCAACAGAAACTTCCTCGCCATTGTAAACATTATTATTCTGGAAACCAAGGTTTGAAACCTCAGCAAATTGATACTTCCAACCATCAGCATTTCCTGTAGAGAAGTCTGGGTTAATGATAACTGCTGTGAAGTCAACTGGCTCTTCATCTGTAGCACCTTCAGTAGAAGGGATGCGGAGAAGTTCTGCAACTTCCTTCATCTGATCTGTGAGTTCGTTCAAGTCAGCAGTTGAGAGAGCCTCGTAACCAGTTATCTTGTCAGAAATCTTATCGTAAGCAGCCAAAGCCTCTGCACCTGGATTGCCTTCAAGAGCAGCGTTGATTTCTTCCTCAACAGCATGGAATGCGTTAACAGCAGCAACATTCTCCTTAGCAGCAACCATAGCAGCATTTACATCAGAGAGAGACTGATACATTGCATCAACATCCTGAGCAGCAACAGCATTCTTAGCATCTGCAATTGGAGCAACAGCTACAGTCTTAGCTGGTGTTGTCATGTTGTCAACATTGTCAGCAGAGTAATTCTCAAGTTTTTCGATATACTGTGGTAAGAGGTCAAGGAGAGCGTCCTTAGACTTTCCTTCGTATGTGAGAGTGAAGTTGCTCCAGAGAGCCCACTGATGAGTAGAAGTGTTACGGATACCAAGTCTCATCTTGCCGCCTTCTACCAAGCCGTAAACCTTAGCCTGATAACGGTTTGCAGAGAATGCTACAGAAGCACCTTCCATACCGTTTGGAGCGAGATAAGTTGTTCCATCAATATCAACCTGGCTATCTGTATTGTTTGCTGGTGAGTTATGACCGCAAGGTGCCATACTACCATCAGCCTGCTCTACCAAGAATACAGGGTTAGTAGTCCATCCACCATTGTCAGTATTATCCAAGTAACAATTGTATCCATCGATAGCGATACCATTTTCGACATCATTCTTGACCATCTGCTCTGGTGAATTGAGATCCTGGAGAGTTGTTGCGAACTCGTTCATGTAGATTTCAGCAGCAACCTCTGTCTCACCATCATCGAGACGGCAGAAACCGTTCAAGCTGAGTGAGTAGATACCATCTGGCACACCGTCAATTTCCTGGAACACATCAAATGTTGCATGCCAAGACTCTGCTACAGGGAAGTTGTGGAGACCACCACGAGCTGTGTAGTTGCCACACTTGCCAGTCTTACCGTCTGTTACAGTCCAACCTGCACCGTTAGGATCAGTGAACTTAGGGTTAACGAGCATTATATCTGTACAGTCAGCACCATCAGTGATTGAGTGAGAGATAGCAGAAGCGTAAAGCTCATCTACCTTCTTGATATATTCTTCAATCTCCTCTGTTGTGAGTGAGCGGTCACCGTCGTTGATTACTACTGGGTTTGGAGTTGGGTAGTTGTCGATTTTGTCCTCAGACTGCATGAAGTCAGAGAAGTCATCCCACTCAGCACCTGCGAGATCCTGCTTTTCAGATACAGCCTTCTCCCATGCCTTGATATTATCCTTCAATTTATTGTAAGCAGCAATATTTGCATCGAGAGCAGTCTTTGCAGCATCAGCGGCAGCAGCTGCTGCTGTGATTTCCTCAGCAGACTGAGCTGCGTCGAATGCATCAACAGCATTATTATAAGCAGCGATAACATCAGCGTTAGCATCTACGCCTTCTGCCTTTTCGAAGTTGTAAGAAGCCTTGATGAGCTTTTCTGCGTTAGCCTGGCAATTTTCATTTCCGTAGTACTTGAGAGAAGTCTCCTTGAATGCCATCCAGTTGAATGTAGCGTCCTTGATGTCGAAACCGAATTCGATGTCGCCAGACTCTTCAACGATAGCGATGATATGGAACTTGTTCTTGCTCCAAAGCACACACTTGCCGCTTGACTTGTACATTTCAACCTGCTCAGCAAGAGTTACACTCTTATCACCGAAGTACATGTTACATCCTGTAATAGCGTCAACATCGCCCTTCTCGTTGTAGAGACGTACGTTTGCCTCAAACTTATAAAGACCAGGAGCAGCATTCTTGAGAACCTGGAAAATCTTCTGGTCAGAAAGGATAGAGCCGTTAGCCACCCAGTCCTCACAGAATGGAGTTACCATGTCTGTACCGTCAGCACCGCCGTTAGCCTCTGTTGACCATGTATTTGTGTGCCATGTACCAACCTTCTTGTCGTCAGCAAACTCCTGAGTCCAAGGAGCGACATCAGATCCATTACCGATTACAGAAGAGTAATCGATTGGAGATTCAAATGTTGCCTGAGTAGCAAGATAATTATTAACAATCTCCTTAATCTGTCCAGATGCAGCTGTCAATTCTTCTGCTGTTGAATTCACATTATTATAAACTGCAGTAGGAGCAGAAAAATCAAGATTTGGATATGTTGCCTGAGCATCTACCAAAGCCTTATGGAAAGCGATAGCAGCATCACAAATTTCGCCAGCAGCATTAAGTTCTTCAATAGTTGAAGATGTATTCTGATATACCTTATTGATGTTAGCAAGGTTGAATGCTTCGTCCTCAGCCTTCACAGCATCAATCTTTCCCTGAAGGTTAACAGCAGCAAGATAAACCTCTACCTGTGGCTTGAGAGCCTCATACTCTTCTTCATCAACGAAGTACCATTCGTCATAGAACTTGCCAGAAATACTTGGAGTTGTCTCGCCATCTACTTCGTAAACATCTTCTTGGTCATTGATGTAACAACGAGTATTGCCTTTGAGACCTCTATAAATTTCAGCCACACCTAAAGTGTATGGTCCAGTAATTGTTGAGTTAGAGATCTTGTAGCTGCCATTAGCCTGCTTCTGAATCTGCCAAGCGTCTGTACCTGGGTAAGTACTATTTGCTACAGCATTTGCAGCATCAACCCACATAGCATCAAAGTTGTTGCAAGATACGTAGAGCCATGCATTCTTTGCTGCTGGATAGCAAGCGAAATTATAAGCCTCGCCATCCAAAGAAACAAACTTGATAGGATCAGCAGTTGTAGAAACAGAAGCACGTGTGCCCCAATCGTTTCCTCCGGCAAAAAATCCTCCAGCCTCTTTATTATAAAGATACTGAGAAGTTTCACCATCTGTTGCCATTTCCTGAACCTTTGAAGGTGCAGGAGCAGTCCATTGTGCAAATACAGCAGCATTTGACACAAGGGCAGCAATAAGAAGTAAAGATTTCTTCATAATTGTTAGTTAAAAATTATAGATTAGTTAATAATTTTAGATTTTTAGATTAGTTTCAACGTACAATACATACGGTGCTTTCATCATATTTTATCGGTGCAAAGTAATTAAATAATGATGATATTACAAAATCTTTCATCATAAATTTGACATAAATCATTAAAAAAAACCTTTCAAAGAGGAAAAGCATAATAAAACAAGGGCATTTTTGTACCAAAATTTTGTTTCTATGTTACATTTCATCTTTTTTCAACAAAAATGCATATACAAAAACATCGTCAGCCCAAAAGTGTCAAAAACACACTTCTTGTCAAAAAACAAAGCTATCACATTATATATTTATTGCTCCTTTTTTTGATATAAACAATAAAAAACTATACCTTTGTATTGCAAAAGGCTGCCGACTTTGCTCATTTGTCGTCATTGTCTTGCAACAAACATTTTACTAACAAAGTGAGCTAACTATCAACTTTTATGAAAAAACTTTACTCTATCATGGGGACACTTGCCTTGGCAGGAACAGCTATGGCGCAAACCAGTCTCCCAAACGCTATCGCAACCATCAACTTTGAAGGTGTGCAATCGCCTGCAGACCTCGGTGCAGAGCTTGTAGGTGCTGGCGAATTCAAGCAGTCTGCTGACAGCAACTTCGGCGTTTACTACCAAAACAATCCAGAGGGCAGCCTCACCACTCACGGCAACTACCTCATCATCCCTACCCAAGGATTCGTCAGCTGCCACAGCAAAAGCAGCGAAGTCTTCTCTATAGGATTCTGGATTAACGGCTATGTAGCAAACGAAAAGCAAGGAACAGGAACCAGCGGCCACTACTACTCTACTGCCATTGCCGCCTACAGCCAGGCAAACAGCTACAAAACATTCTCATGGCCAATGTTCTCTGCCCGCACACGCGGCATCCTGCAGATCAACTGCAATGGATGGAGCGACTACGTTAACGAAGAGAATGTGAACGGAGCAAATGTTGAAAGCAACGAATGGATTCAGACAAAGCAGGTAGAGGGTACAGTAACTGATGCTGAAGGCAACGAAGTGCCAGGAATGGTCAATACCGCCTTTGACGAAAACTGGCATTATGTGACACTCACATTCAACGGCATCAACGCAAAATTCTATGTTGACGGCGAAATCAAAAACGAATGGAACGCCTCAAACAACAATTACAGCTTCCCATCCGTAACAGATGCTCTCGACGCACTCTACCTCGGCGACTGCGGCCCATTCTTCAATGACAAAGACGGGGCATACGCTTACGATGACATCGCAATGTACGCTACCGAGCTCACTCAAGACCAGATTGACCTCATCATACGCATCAAGCGCAATGAGATAACAGAAGACGACCGCATATCTATCGCACAGGCACAGCTCGATGCAGCCAAGACAGAGCTTTCTGACTATTGCGCAAACCTTGGCGACACATTCCTCTCTATCAATAATGATGTGCTCGACTGGCTTATGGCATCTGCCGAGGAGGGCGGCATAGGCGATGCATACGACTACAAGAATGTGGACGACATCAACGCTGCAATCTCTAACATCACAAAAAAGCAGAATGATGTGAATGTCATCGTAAATGCCTACAACGAGGGAATGAAGACCATCAATTTCTATTCTGACATGGCAAACAACACAATGTACGCAGGCGCAGACAATTTCAAGACAGCTATCGACGAAGCAAAGAAGGCTATCAACAACCCTACTTCTACTGATGCTGTTGCACAGGCTATAGCTGCATTGGAAAGCGCAAAGGCAGAATACTTCTTCACACAGACACTTCCTGCAGACAATAGCGGCTTTGACGTGACACGCATGATTGACAACCCTTGGTTCTGCGACGAGACTATCGAGCCATCTGTTGACGCACAGGGCAATGCAACATACGCAGAAGCAAATCCTGGATGTTCAAAAGGCGCATGGGAGAACACCTGCACTCTCACAGACAACAAAGACTGCACAATGTACTACACTCAGGGACGCACAACATGGAACAACTTCCACAGTTCAACAGCTGTTGGCGGAATCCTTGACGTACACCAGACAATCAGCGGACTCAAGCCAGGCTATTACTATGTAAGCGCAGATATGGTGTCTTCAGCAGCTGCTACCGACAACCACATCTTCGCAACAGCAAATGGCGTAACAAAGGTTTCAGGCATCTTCGGCGGCAACGGATGGGATGCCATCTCAGCAGGTGTTGGTGCATGGGAGACACTCACAACAGACAAGGTGCTTGTTGGCGAAGACGGCAAGCTCACTATCGGAGCAACAGCAACAACAAACGGCACAGCTTATGCCGGATGGTATTGCGTGACAAACTTCCAGCTCAGATACTTCGGCACAGAATATGACTTCTCTAACGATGTAACAGCAAAGAAGGAAGAAGCAGAAAATGCCATGTCTCAGCTCATCCTCTTCGGCGACAAGAAGAACGCAGTCAACAGCATCAATGAGATTTCCGCTTCAAATGACATCGACTACGACAAGGTGGCTAAGTTTACCAGCCTCATCGCTTCTATCAATGACACTTACGCACAGGAAATGGCATTCACAGCAGGCGAAGACATCAAGGCTCTTGCTGAAAACGAAGAAAACGAGACAATAAAGGCTATCTACAAATCTGCATCTGACGAAATCAACACAGCAGTAAAAGGCGATGACGCTACAGTAGAAATCCTGCCTTCACTCAACGCACTCTACTCTGCTTACCTCTCATACGCAGACGCAGCGGCAGCGGCACTCAACTGGGGCACAGAGGCTGCAACAGCAGAGGTTAACTCACAGGTGGCAGACATCAACGGAGCAACAACAGACAAGCTCGCTGACAACAAAGAGAAACTCATTGCTATCATGAAGGCTTCAATCACAGAATTCCAGGCTTCAGAGGATAATCCTAAGGACATCAGCGGACTTATCAACAACCCTTCATTCACTGGCGACTCTAATGCAGGATGGACAATCAGCGGCGATTGCGCTAACTGGTATTCTGAATGTGAATTCTACAACAACAACTTCGACATCCACCAGATTATCACAAGCCTTCCTGCAGGAGCATACCGTGTGACTGTGCAGGGCTTCTACCGTGACGGCGGACGCGACACAGCTGTTGAGCATTACAACAATGTTGACGAGGAAGGCAATAACGGATTCATCGCTAACGCACAACTCTACGCTAACGAGATGAAGAGCCCACTCTCATCACTCGGCGCATCCAACATCATTGGCGACAGCAACATCGAGACAACACACGCTGACGGTTCTACTTACGCATGGTATCAGCCAAACGCTGACACAGCAGAGTCAACAGACATCATCTCTTACCCCGACGGCATGAACTCAGCTCAGTTCTGCTTCGACAAGGGCTTGTATGCAGACAACAAGGTTGACATCGTGCTTTCTGAGACTGGCGATTTGAAGATTGGTATCGAAAAGCAGACTACAATCAATACTGACTGGGCTATCTTCGACAACTTCAAACTCTATTACCTTGGCAGCGAAGCACCAACATGCATCGAAAGCACTCCAAGCAATGCCGCTGCATCAGCAATCTACAATGCTGCCGGTGTACGCGTGTCATCTCTCAAGAAGGGAATCAACATCGTAAGAATGTCTGACGGAACTATCAAGAAGATCTTGAAGTAAGTAATTAGGTGCATCACCTGCTTTACTCTATAAATCGGCTAATTCACTCAAAGTGTCTTAGCCGATTTCCTTTTGTTCAGCAACGAAACCTGCCGTTAGCGAACAACGCAAGATAGCGTTAGCGGGCAACGCAAAATAACGTTAGCGAGCAACACTATATGGTGTTTGCTGTTGACGCAAGTTAATGATGGAAGAACATCATGCCGTTATTCATTGATATTCATCACGTTTAAGCATTACGCCTCTGCACATGATTAAGACGAGAAAACGAAAGAGCGCTTTTCAAAGTGTGATTTTCGCCATAGTTCTTTGTCATGACAAATATTTTTTGTAAATTTGTGTCATGTCATACATTTACAGAGAAATAAAAAGCACGCTCACAGATAGCGGTATGGACGACGGCGAGGCAAAGGCTGTCGCCTTTATGCTTATGGAAGAGACAAGAGGGTGGAACACAGCTGAAGCCTTGATGAAAGAGGGGGAGGATGATGAGCTAATGTCACTAACGAAAAGGATTGCAGATGGAGAGCCTATTCAATATGTACTCAACAAAGCATATTTCTGCAACCTGGAGTTTAACGTGAGACGTGGAGTGCTTATTCCACGCCCTGAAACAGAAGAGATTGTCAAACACATGATAAGCGACATAAAAGGCACAGAAGGCAGAATCAACATACTCGACATAGGTACGGGAAGCGGATGCATAGCTGTGTCTCTTGCCAAAGCCATCGGTAACGCAAAAGTCGAGGCATGGGATATCAGCGAAGACGCTCTGCTCATTGCTAAAGAAAATGCGGCGAAGCATGACGCAGACGTGCGATTTGCAAAAGTCGATATTCTGAACCATGACTTCACAGCCTCACAGCAGCAATACAGCATAATAGTATCCAACCCGCCATACATCTGCAAAGAGGAAGCTGATGACATGGATGCGAATGTGCTTGAGCATGAGCCGCATCTGGCATTGTTTGTGCCTAACGACGACCCTCTGCTTTTCTACAGGAAAATTGCAGAAGCCGGATTGCACATATTATATAATAAAGGGGCTTTGTATTTTGAGATAAACCGCAGATTCGGCAAAGAGACAGTAAACATGCTCGCACAGCTCGGATACGAAAATATAGAATTACATACTGACTTGTATGGCAATGACAGAATGGTGAAAGCAATAAAACATTGATTTTTTCGTTTTATTGTAGTAAGCCATATAAAAGATAGAAAAATGAAACGCATATTCAACATCATACTTTTTCTCACAGCTACCGTGCTATACACCAAAGCACAAACATACATCTCGTCATTCGACCACGCCGTTGACTGGAAGATTTATGCGTCATACCACAACCCAACAAAAGCGGTAAAAACTGACTCACGCATATTCACCATCGCCAATGGCAATCTCTTCAGTTATGACACTCAAGACACAAGAGTGGAGTCCTATGACAAGTCTAACGCTCTGTCAGACTTCGGCATCAGAGATATTGCTTATGCAAAAGGCACAAAGCAGCTGGTGGTGCTCTACGACAACTGCAATATCGACTTGCTCGGCATGAACAGCACAAACTGGAATATGCCTGAATTGAAGAACAAGTCTATAAGCGACAAAACCTTCAATGAGATGAGGGTGTTTTCTGACGAGGCAGCAATATGCCTGAACTCTGGATTGGTGGTGATTGACTTAAAGAAGAAGAATTTCAAAAACTTCTACAGCTTCAGCAGCAATGTGAAGAATGCCGTCATCTACAACGACACAATATATGTGAAGACTGCTTCAGGAATTTATGTGGGCGACAGAGCAGACAATCTGCTTGACGCAAGCAACTGGAAAAGACAAGACGACTGCCAGATGCAGTTCGGACTCTCAGCCGAAGAGGATTCAGTTTTGACTGCCACTCTCGACAAGGTGAAAAACATCGTCATAGATTCTCCTGTGCGCAATAATGCATATAACCTGAAAATGATTGACGAAAGACTGCTGATGACAGGCGGAGGTTTCCTCTATAACCCGTACAGAGAGATTCCTGGCACGATATCAAAATATGAGAACGATAGGTGGACAACATTCGACGAAGCAGGCCCGATGGAGGCTGTGGGAAACGGCAAATACATAAATGTGACAAGCATTGTGCAAGACCCTGCAGACAATGAGCATCACTGGGCTGCCACCATGGGTTCTGGATTGTATGAGTTTAAGAATTACAAGATGGTAAATAACTATAGCATCGACAATTCTCCTCTCACATCTATCCTCCCAGACAATAAAAACGCAAAAAGCTATGTACGAATAAGCGGACTCGCATACGACAATGACAATAACCTCTGGATGTGCAATAACGAATGCGACACTATAGTCCGCATTCTCAAGAAAAACGGCAGATGGACATCATATTATTATGAAGAGATAGCCGGATATCCTACTTTCGACAATATATATTTCGACAAGCGCGGATGGGCATGGATACAGCAGAGAAGAACAACAAGCAATGGACATATTGCCGGCATACTCGTTGTAAACACTAACGGCACAATCGACACACAAAAGGATGACAAGAAGAAATTCATCACATCATTCACGAATCAAGACGGCATATCATACACGCCAAACTTGTATTACTGCATGACAGAAGATGTGAATGGAGAGATGTGGATTGGCACAAGCGAAGGTGTGTTCATAAGCTATGAACCAAGTATGGTATTTGACTCCAACTTCAGTTTAAGCCAGGTGAAAGTGCCAAGAGACGACGGTTCCAAGCTTGCCGACTACCTGCTTAGCGGTGTATCTGTGCAATGCATCGCCATTGACGGCGGCAACAGAAAGTGGATAGGCACTATTGGCAATGGAGTGTATCTCATAAGCCCCGATGGTCTGGAAATAATAGAGCATTTCACCGCAGAGAACAGCCCACTGCTCAATAACTCTGTCAATAATATCGCCATCAATGGCGAAACAGGAGAGGTGTTCTTCGCCACAACAGCAGGTCTTTGTTCTTACCAAGGCGACGCAACCGACCCAGAAGAGACAATGAAGTCAAGCAACCTCAAAGTATGGCCTAACCCCGTAAAACCTGAATATACAGGTAAAGTGCATATCAAAGGCTTGATGTTCAACTCTGATGTGAAAATCGTAAGCGCATCAGGAAAACTCGTTGCTGAAGGCACAAGCATTGGAGGAGAATTCTCATGGGATTGCTGCTACTCAACAGGCAAGAGGGTAAATTCAGGCATCTACTATGCGCTATGCACTGATGAAGAAGGAAACAAAGGTGCTGTGGCAAAATTCTTAATAGTAAGTAGGTGATCAAAATTAGTTTTATAATAGATATACTCTATTTTGATGCAGATTACTATCTTCAGATGAAGGAGCTATGCGGGCATAGTGACTGAGGATGAAGTAGTAAGGTGCGCAAAAGAGAGTATAGATATTAAGAACACACCTACGAGGTTGAACATATAAATAATTTTGATTACCTACTTAAAATAAAGAGTGAATATATGCTATCCATACTCATTCCAACATACGACTATACTTGCTACAAACTCGTTTACGATTTACATAAACAAGCAGAAAAGCTCGGCGTGCCTTATGAGATAATAGTCGCTGAAGATGGCAGTCATTCACCTGTCAACATCATTGCAAATCACAAAATCACAGAACTGCCTAATTGCATACATCATATCCGCAAAGCAAACATAGGACTTGCTGCTACACGAAACGAACTTGCCAATATGGCTAAGTACGATTGGATTATTATCTTAGACAGCGATGCAATAGTAGAAAAGGAGGACTTCCTGCACACTTATCTTGCAAGTACAGGAAAGGCAGAGGTCGTTGTTGGCGGCTTATACCACCAAGAGAAAAACTTCGACCCAAACAAAAGCCTGCGTTTCAAATACGAGAAGAAGGCTGACAAGCAGAGAGGAGCTGCTTACAGAAACATGCAACCTTACAGCCAACTTTCATGCTTTAACATTATGATGCACAAACCTACATTCATGAACATACTCTTCGACAAAGACTGCAAGGAGTATGGATATGAAGATGCACTTTTCGGCGTTGAACTCGAAAAGAGACATATCAGCATCCTGCATATCGACAATGCGCTAATGCATAACGGACTCGACACAAATGAAGCATTCGTCAAGAAAAGCGAAACAGCTTTAAGAACGCTCTTGTCACTCAATGGAAAGATGAATGGAAGAAGCCATGTGGAAAATGCTTACACAAAGCTTAAAAACGCACACTTAGCATGGATTGCCTCATGTATGCACAGCTTGTTCGGAAGCATGCTGAAGAGGAATCTTGTTGGTCGCAATCCTTCTCTCCTTCTCTTCTCTCTTTATAAATTGGGATATTATGCGGCGCTTCATAAATAAGCAAGCGCCATAACAAACAAAACAAAAGGCTTTGGCTTAAGCAAAGCAATACAAGACAAATACCATGGAACTCGACAAAACAGAACAAAGACTGCTGCTAATAGAACTACTGCTTGACAATTCTTCACTCACAATCGAAGATTTAAGCAAGAGGTGTGCAACAAGCACAAGAAGCATCTATCGCAGCATAGAGGCTCTGAAAGGGGCAGGATTCCATATCACAAACAACAAAACGGTTTACTGCATAGAAGCAGATTCTCCCTTCATACAAAGAATCACTAATAAGGTTCGATTCACAAGCAGCGAACTGTCAATCATCAGCAAACTTCTTGAAAGGGCAGATCAAAATAACACTCAGATAAGAAACCTGAAACTTAAATTGCGAAATGTCTATGGAATGCAGTTTATCGAAGAGATACAAGTAAACAGACAGGAGATAAAAAACACTCAGGCGCTCTTCCATGCCATAACAAACAGACGTACTGTGATACTGCACGGCTACTATTCACCACACAGCAAAAGCATGTCAGACAGAGTCGTAGAGCCATATAAATTCCTCCTAAACAACATAGAGATTCGATGCTACGAACTAAGCAGCAAAACAAATAAAAACTTCAAGATATCAAGAATCACAGGCGAAGTTGAAGTGCTCGACCGCAAGTGGGAAAACAAAACTAAACATGTAGATGTATATACCGACATCTTCGGGTTTTCAAGCGAAAAGCAGCATAGAATAACACTACGAATGGGCTATCTCTCAACAAGAATACTTATGGAAGACTTTGGAGTGGACGAAAGCGAGATATACAAAGAGAATGAGAAATATAATTTGATTTCACTCAAAGTGTGCAGCTTCCAGGGCATCACACGCTTCGTATTAGGACTTTCAAATGACATCGAAGTGCTTGGAAATGCAGAATTCAAGGCACATCTTAATGAGATTTTACAAAATTTAACTAAAAGAGGATTCTAAGCATATTAAATACTTTGATTTTTGACATTTTTCGGCACAAAGATAGTGTTACTTTGCAGTGTAAAATTTAAAACAGTAATAACACATTAAAAAGTAACATATATGGAAAAGAATGTCTCCCTCTCTAACAAGCGCTCAAAGGTATCTGTTCGTTCAAACAAAACTATTGCAGACCTTCTTTCGTCAACAACATTCATTATCAAGACTGCCAAACTTTTTTCGATGATAATGGAAGAGCGTATAACACCTAAGCAGGCTTTATTCATCATAAACGCTATGATTGCGCTTACAATGGTCATCTTCCCTGTTGAGTTGCCTTTATTGGCTCGCATCATCTTTTTCACTTGGCTCATAGTAGCTGCCATACAATGCAAGCAAAGCGGGCTTAAATGACAACACAAGAGCCCCACTTTGAAGATAAAGAAAACAGTCCTCACCCTACCAAAAAGAGCGTCAAATAAAAAAGAGCATACACCAAATATGATGTATGCTCTTTATTTATTATATGCCCGTTAGGGTTAATTGCGAACCTTTTTAATTCCAAAGATCTCCGAAAGCCTTAGAGTTACTTGGTTGAGTTGGCTCAGCAAAAACGTCATCAAAAGTCTCTTGATCTATATCCGTTGCAGTGAAATCTTTATCTGGGAAAGTAGATCCTTCACATATAGTAGTAGGAACAGAATTCTCTACTATCGCTGCTGGAGCTAAATAATGTTTCTTCATATTATATTAATCTTATTAGTGAGCATTGTATTCTCTGCCCACCCAAATTGAATGGGCAGAGATAATGTCTTATTAATTACTTAACGAGAATCTTCTTTGTTGATCCATCAGACATCTTAAGGATGTTAACACCCTTCTGGAGAGAATTGAGCATCTGGCCATTTACACTATAGATAGCAGAAACTGACTGGAAGTCTTCTTCGCCTACAGAACTGATATCTGTTGCATCTTCGCCAAAATCTTCGTCATCAAAGAAGTACAATGCCTTAACTGAAGAATCAAGATTAGCCTTAGAACCATTGATGAAGCACTTGTTGTTAGGAACGTAAACATACTTTTCAGTATCACCTTCCTCAAACTCACCTACACGGTAGAACGCAGTCTTGAACTTAGTTACAGGATCTGAAGTACCATCTGTCCAGTAAGGAATTGGGAACTGAGTGAAGAATTCAGTAGTATTTGTACCTGCCTTGCGAGCAGCTTCCCACTCCTGGTTAGCCTTGACATAAGCCTTGATGTTCTCTGCACTCTTGTGAGTAAGTTCGTAAGTGTTATCGCGATTAGCAGAAACATACCACTTAGCGAGAACAGATGTTGGAACATATTCACCCTTGTAAGAGCCGTCGCTCTGACGCTTAAGAACCTTTGTATGAACAAGTCTCTGGAGAACGTAAGATCTTGCAGGAACTGCGTAAGACTCATCATCGAGCACACCTGAAAGAACGCCTGTTACATAAAGGAACTTGTTAGTCTTTTCCTTAACGAACTTGAACTTGAAGTTAACAGTCTTGCTGTTCTTATCCTTCATGTTTACTACAACAGCAGTCTTAGCAGGAATCAATCTGTTGACAGGCTCCTGAATGAGAGCACCCTTGTCAAGGTTTTCGATTGTGTAAGCCTGAACATCTTCTGGGATTTCGATAGCGATTGGAGCTACGAATGTACCCTTGCCGACAGAGTCAACAATATCGATATTTGCCTCACCGTCGAGGAATACTACATAACAGCGGTTGTCATCGATTGTTGTCTTAGCAGTAAGCTTCTTGAATCCGACTGTTGTAACATTTCTGCCATCAACCTTGTTAGGAGCGATGAACTTCTGGAGTGTCCATGCGTCAGCTGGAACATCACCACCGATAGTTACACCCTTGATAATACCCTTTGTTGCAGATTCTGCCTTCTGCTGTGGAGTACCGTAAACATACATTCTTGATACTGGCTCAACAGTACGGAGGATAACAGGAGTACCAGCAGGGATTGTGTTGAGAGGAGTAGCAAGGATTTCAGCCTTTTCATTCTTGTCTGTAACCTCGTCAGCAGCATTCTGTCTTGCTCTCTCTGTTGCGTATGGAGAGTCACCATCTGCTACGAGAGTCTCGTGAGTGTAATAGTAGCTCTTACCATCGAGAGAGATAGGAGTTGTACTTGTATAAGTAGCGTTCTCGCCATCCTTCTGATACATATAGTCAACTGTGTAAGCCTTAACGCCTGAAGGCATCTTAGCATCGAATGGAGCGTAGAATGTACCTGCAGCGCTTGCATCACCTGTACCCTTTGAAGTCAAGATTGTAGCAGCGTCAGTGTAGCTTACATAAGTAATCTGAAGGCTCTTGAAAGCAATCCAGTTACCAAAACCGTCAACTGGAACATCGAATCCTAAGTCGAGAGTACCTTCACGTCCGACGAATGTCTCAACAGTGTAAGTGCCCTGAACGAGTGGAGTTGTATTCATGAGACCCGGATTACCGTTCTTAGCGAGGTCAACCTCTTCACCGTTAGCAACAAACTTAGCACCCTGTGGGTATTCAATGTTACCATAGTTGTCAACGAACCAGTTGTTGTTGTTAGGGTCCTCATTTGTGTAACGAGCCCAGATTCTTACTCTATAAAGTCCCTGTGGGAGACCTTCGATAGTGTTGTGACGAATCTTACCAGGAACAAGGTTGAGGTTATGGATTGTAGCCTGAGTAGCATCCCAGCGGCTTGTCCAGTACTCCATGAATGGAACCTTCAATGTTGAGTTCTCTGTTGACCAAGTGTTGAGCTGGAATCCGTGCTGACCTGAACTGAGAGTTGGCTTGATCTGCTCATCCAAATAAACATCATTGTCAACATCATATCTGCTAAGATACCACTTGTCTGCCTCGAATGGAGTAAGACATCCATTACCAAGAGCTGCAAGAGTCATATCTGAACCCTCTGCAGTCTGCTTCTTAGCAGCGTCAGCAAGAGCGTAAGCGATAGTTTCAGAGTAATCTGTCACCTCATCGTAAGTACCGTTCTTATATACATTATATATAGGTACGATATTTGCATCGTTATAGAAAGCATCCTTTCCGTTCTCATCAAATGCTTCAGCCTTCTCAAGAAGTTCACCAAGAGTCTTATAAACTGCTGAAGAAGTGTTTGCGTCAGAAATAGCCTGTGTAAGTTCTGAGATACATTCATTGTAAGCTGCTTGGCTCTCATCAGCAGGATTCTTTGCTACTGCATTCTTGAGGTTCTTCATTGTCTGAGCATTCATTGCAGGATTCTCAGCAATGATTTCGTTTGCTGTAGCCTTGAGTTCCTTGAGGTCATCTCTAAGGTCATCGATAGAACCACCCTTTACGAACTTGATTGAGTTGAGTCGAACAACAAACCAGTTTGCACCCTGCATCTTATTTCTTATACCGTATGTAAGAGAGCCGTCTGTAACCTTAACTGTGAATGTGGTACGGTCTGTTTCACCCTCTGATACCCAGTTACGATTTACAACACTGATGGCAAGAGTCTGATCGTTAGCGAAGATTTCTGATCTGTTAGCACCAGCAGTACCACCACCAATACCATTTGATTCAGTCCAAGAAGAAGCACCTTCGATGTCCACCTCGTAAGTACCGTTCTGGAGACCAGTGATAGTCTGATAAAGGTCAGCATCAGCAGCAAAGATAGAGCCCTCATAACGTTCGAAACCATTGATTGCTGCATAAACACCACCGCTACCACCTGACTGGTTAACCCATCTTTTTGGAGCAACTGATGTCATGTTAGAAACTGGCAACTGCATCTTCACACCATTAATATAAGCAGCCTCAAGGTCAGCTACATAAGAAGAGAACTTAGTCTCATCGAGTGTACCTGTTCTATAAGCAACCATGATGCTCTTAGCAGAGTTATTTGCATAGAATGCATTCTGACCAGCGTCATCAAGTTCATCAACCTTATCAACATAAGGAGTAATCAATTCATATCCTTCGATAGAAGCATTAGCAGCTGCTATTGTCTGATTTACAGCCTGAATAGCATCGTTATACTCTGTAGGGCTGTCGAACTGCTTACCACCATAATTTGCGATTACATCCTTGAGGTTATCTGCAGCAGTCTTACCCATCTTAGCATTCTTATTGCGGAGAGTAGTAGCATTCAACAATGCAGAGTTGAGAGCTGTTCTGAGAGCAGAAAGGTCTGTTGCAGAACCCATATAAGTTAATGTGAAGTTATCAAGGATAGTCCAACTACTTGTATTACCACCCTTCACACCAATCTCAAGCTTTCCATCTGTAACAAGCACTACAGGTGTTGTCACCATATAGCGTCCTGCAAGGAATGCGTCACAAGCTGTCTGCATGTTATTGATTGAAGCGTCATCGCTCAATGGAATAGACACAGTCTTGTCGTTTGCATAAAGAACAGGAACGTCATCTGTGCTGTTAGAATACAAAGCGTTAACACTTACTGTATAGTATCCATTAGGCACTTCTACAACCTGGCTTACTTCTGTTTCATTCTTATATGCCTCAACCAAGTAATTGCCGCCGCCATTCTGTCCGTTATAAGGACCATTGTTCACAAGATTAACAAACTTCCAATTGCTATTATCGTGATTACGATTGAAATGTGGGTTCTGAACGAGAGAAGATGCATCGAAAACAGTAGAAACTGTATTTTCCTCCTGAACAATCTCGGTTGTCATGTTGTCGGTGTTTGAATTCTGCTTGAATCCACCGAGTTCATCGAAATCTGTTGAGTAGATTACACTTCCTGTAGCATTGTCGATAATCTTCATGCTTGAAACATAAATCTCACCCTTAGCACCACCATAGTTCAAATTAAGGCGGTTATAAGCTCTTGCACCATCAGAAACAAACTCTACTGTAGTCCATTCGTTTCCTGCAACAAGGTGTGGATTATAAGCTGTACTATTATCTACACCGATTACAGAAAGCCATGGGTCTATATTTACCTTATCATATATAGTTGTGTGGTTATCATCAGTAGCACCTGCCTCATAAGGGTTGTACTCACCCTTACCCTTCATGACAAACTGGAATGTGTACTGTTTGCCTACAGTCAAAGCAGTTGGAAGGTTAAACTCAATCTGAGCGTTCCAAGACTGGTTCACCCAATTCTTAGTTGTTGTAACCTTCATTACATTATCCCTAACAATCTTTGTTCCAGCAATCTCAGTCATCTCCTGGATAAGCTCATCCTTTGTTATGAACTCCCACATGGCATTAGCATTTGTTGCTGTTGCTGAATTCTCAACTTTAGGGAAACCACCAATACCATTTGCTGAATTAGGATTATACACAATGAACTTATCCTTATAGTTAGAGCGGATAGTATAGTACTTTGATGTTGCACTTACTGGCTCAATAGTGAAACCTCCCATAGCAGGAGATGGCTTGTCAACAAAATATGCCTCACCATCATCTCCAAGGAATTTGTTAGCAACATTTGAAGCCAATGACTTATTGACAATATTATAGCCTGAAGCTGTGTTTTCAAGAACGAACACATCACCAGCGTTAGTTGTTGCCAACTGAGTACCCCAATTGTTATCACCTGCGAGGAAAAGACCGTTTGCAGCGTTACGGATGTAATATGGGATTCCAGTCTGCATTGCTGACTTAGTCTTGTGCTTGTAAACACCTGTTAGCTTAACAGACAACTCATCGTTTGAGAAGTCACCGTCAAAGTCAGTCAACAACATGATCTTTGGAAGAATGTTGTTTGTCACAGCACATGAAGGGTCTTCGCTAAACACATACTTGTACTCTGTTGCTCCAGGAGTAATAGGCTCCATGTCATACTGATCCCAGAAACCAACAGACCATCCTTGAGGGATAGGCTCTGCAAACTTCAAGACAACATAATCGCAGTTTGCAACATCGATGTTCTCTATAAAAATAGCAACTTCAAGAACGCCATGAGCGACGTAAGTGTTATACTCACTTCCCTCAATGACATCAGCAGGCAAGAAGAAGTCATCTGTGCCTTGTGTCTGCGCAATTTCATAAAGATCATCAGACTGTGCAAATGCACTGCTGACACCGAACAATACGGTGACAACAAATGTCAATAATTTCTTTAATCGCATAATTTGTAATATTAAGTTAATAATTTTCTTGTTCAATTTCAAATTCAATTCTTAGTCTCTAACAATCCTGCTTTTATTGCCTTATATACCTCTAAAAAAATTATATAAACTCACTTTATCATCCCCTTTAGAGGAGAACAACTCGCAAAAAAGCGTCTTTCTTAAGTCTACAAATCTGTGCAAAGATAAAAAAATAAATATACACATTGTATATAAGAACAATTTTTTTTTAAAAAAAAGAGTATTTTTTTGCTAAACACAGAGTTTTTAGCGAAAAAAAGGACATAACAGATAGCAAAAGTCAAGAAAAGAGTGTCGTGAAAAAGTTACATCCATTTATTGGACACTCTTTTCATTGAAAAATAAAGGTTTAGACTCATGTCATTAAACTATTGCTGAACATATATTCTTTGTACCCTATTGCTTATACTTGTCAGCACTTCGTAGGGTATAGTATGCAGCGCATCGCTCAATACTGTTACAGGCAAATCATCGCCAAAAATTGTCACCTGATCACCCTCCTTGCAATCTATTCCAGTAACATCAATCATGCAGACATCCATACAGATATTTCCAACATACTCCGCTTTTTGTCCGTTCACGAGACAGTAGCAAGCACGGTTTCCGAGATGTCTATCAAGTCCGTCAGCATAGCCAATAGGTATTGCTGCTATACGGCTGTCGCGGTTAAGCATGGTCTTTCGAGAATAGCCAATGCTATCGCCGCACGGAACATCGCGTATCTGCAAAATTGTTGTTTTCAGTGTGGCGACATTATTCAACATATTATTATTACGCGCGTTAATGCCATAGAGTCCAAGTCCGAGCCTCACCATATCAAGATGGTATTCTGGGAAATGCTCTATACCTGCTGAATTGCAAATATGTCGTATTATCTTGTGCGAATATGCATCCTGCAGCATTTTGCTCGCCTTGTCGTAAAGTTCAAACTGCCCATGCGAGAACGCATCAAACTCATCGCCGTCAGAGCCGACAAAATGACTGAATACCGAGCATGGCACGAGAGCTGTCTGTCTGCGGAGTCGTTCTATGAGGCGAGGCATGTCTGTCTGCGGATTGAACCCCAAGCGATGCATGCCTGTATCAAGTTTGATATGAACAGGAAAATTCGTTATTCCCTCTTTCTCTGCCGCCTGTATAAGCTGTTCTAGTATATTGAAACTGAACACCTCTGGTTCAAGCCTATAGTCAAAGAGCATCTTGAAAGATGTTGTCTCTGGATTCATGACCATGATATTTGCTGTCACGCCAGCATTTCGAAGATCTGCGCCTTCGTCAGCAACTGCCACAGCAAGATAGTCAACGCCATTGTCTTGTAGAGTTTTGCTCACTTCAAGAGCCCCCACGCCATATCCGCTGGCTTTCACCATACACACCATCTTCGTCTCAGGTTTCATGAAATGACGGTAATAGCGAATGTTATTCACAAGGTTGCCAAGGTCAACTTCAAGAATTGTCTGATGCACTTTCAGCGTAAGATAATCGCACACCACATCGAAACGGAATCTGCGCGCTCCCTTTATCAGTATGAACTCGTCTCTCAGACACTTGAACACTTCGCTTTCAAGCAATTCTTCAGTGGTGCGGAACATATAATGTTCCATCGGAAAACACTCTGCGCATTCAGAAATTTCGCCGCCCACTCCTATGACTTTCTCTATGCCTCGTGAGTCAGCCATCTGCGCCACCTTGCTGTAGAGATAGCGAGGCGACTCACCGCTCTGAAGAATATCTGAGAGGATGAGCGTGCGTCGCTGCTTGTGCGTCTCAGGCCTTCTCGACATAAAATCAAGAGCAATGTCGAGCGAATGAACATCTGAGTTATATGAGTCGTTTATCAGCGTGCATCCATTCTTGCCGTCTTTCACTTCCAGACGCATCGCCACCTGCTCGAGCCTGCCCATCCTGCCGCACATCTCTTCGACAGGGCAAGGAAGGCCAAGGGCGAGTATTGTAGAAAAGCATGTGATAGAATTTTCTATCGACGCATCATCGATGAAATTTATAGTATATTGGTGATTCTTGCCGTCATGAGAGAAGCACACTGTTGTCTGGTGATTATCCTTCTTTATATCCACCACATTCAGCGACATACGAGCCACGCTTTCTGGCAGAAGCGAGGCAGAGCGGTGTATTGTTGCGCTTTCCGAATTGATGACAACAGCATTGCAATGTTTGAAGAGCATCATCTTCTCCGAGCATTTTATGTCATAACTCATAAAATTCTCCTGATGGGCAGCCCCCAGGTTTGTCATCACGCCTATAGTAGGCCTGACTATCTTCTCCAGTCTCTCCATTTCGCCTGGCTTGGAGATGCCCGATTCTATCAACGCAATGTCATTATGCCTCTCTATGAGCCACACGCTGAGAGGCACTCCCACCTGTGAATTGTAGCTGCGTGGTGAACGACACACATTATAATATGGTGAAAGAAGCTGGTACAGCCACTCTTTCACCGTCGTCTTTCCATTCGAGCCGGTTATCGCCACCACAGGGATGTCAAGCTGCGACCTATGATAAGCCGCAAGCTGCTGAAGGGCACAAAGAGGTGATTCGACAACGAGGAAGTTGCAAGAAGAAAAAGCCACCTCGCTGTCGGACGATTCCGCAGGCGCATGTTCAACCACAAAATTGCGCACACCTCGCCTGTACAGCTCATCAATATACTTATGTCCATCGTTCTTTTCCGTACGGAGAGCGAAGAAGAGGGTTTCTTCAGGAAAGCAAAGACTGCGGCTGTCGATAAGCAGCCAATTGATTTTAGCCTCGACCTCCCCAACACGCTTTGCGCCAATTACCTGCGCAATGGTTTCAACAGAATAAGTCATCTAAAATGTTCAATTATTTCAAATGTTCAATTATTTCGAATGCTCAATTGTTTCGAATGTTCACTTTTCAGTTACACTTTTCTCACTATATCTCGATGCAGGCTTCTCGCCCACTCTTTTGTGGATTTTGCCACAAAATCCATTGTCTTATTATTTAAATATGTGTACTGGAATCTTTCCCAGATGTAAGCTACCGCCTTGTCCGATGGATGAACCATGTCGTCAGCATAGAATCTATAGTCACGAAGTTCGTCCATCATTATCTCGTAAGAAGGGAAATAGCAGCAGAAATCCTTAAACTCATCTGCCGAGACAATATCATCGACAGCTTGCAGCAGAATGCCCTTTGAAATCTGGTTCACATGCATGCCGTCACGCTTGTGGCGGATGGGGCTTACAGTAAATATAACATTCAACTTTGGGTTCATCGAGCGCATCTGCTGCAGAAGCGCTGTCCACTGACACACAATGTCGCTTGGCGACAGGCGGTGGCGCACAAAGAGAGAGTCAAGCTGCTTATGGCAGTTGGCAACAAGCATGTCATCCGCTTTCAGACGATAAACAATCGAAGTGCCGAGAGTGACAATCATCACATCTGCCTCCCGCACACGCTCTGCCATCTTATGCATCGCAGCATTCATCTCACCAATCAGCTCCTCCCTTGAAGAAGACGAGAAACTGCTGTGATGCATCCACGAATGCCACACACCCATCTTTTCATCATGAAAAATCTCGCTCGACAAGCCGTCATACTCTCTGCCGCTGAGGCTTTTCCCAATCAAGGCTGCAATACTTGCAGGGTTATATAAAGTGCCGAATGGATTGACAAGCACATCAAAGCCCCCTCTCTTCATCCTCTGCCCCACCTCGTCAGCAAAGCACGACCCGAAAAGCACAAGCTTTGAGTCGGGAGTTATCTGCCATTCCGATTTGGGAATGTCTATTTTTGTCATCAATTCCATTGCTGCATGAAGAGTATGTTGTTTCCAATTGCAAAAGTAATGCTTTTTAGTTTAGTAAACAAAATTATCCCTCATAAGTAATTGCACTTATTCAATTTTATGTAAAGGAGAAATAATTACTCCTAAAGATTTGTTCGTTAAAGTAGTCAAACATTGTCATGCAAGTTGATTTTACACATATTATTATATATTATCAGTCAACTTTATGACTCACAAATTGCAATCAACGGATTTTATTTGCTACCTTTGCATCTTAGAAATAACACATTAAAATAAAAACACATAATTATGGCAAAGAAAGCTCTTTTGATGATTCTCGATGGATGGGGAATCGGAAACCAAGGCAAGGGTGATGTTATCACTCAGACTCCAACTCCTTATATGGATTATCTCAATGCAAACTACCCACACTCAGCACTTCAGGCTTCAGGTGAGAATGTAGGTCTTCCTGATGGTCAGATGGGTAACTCTGAGGTTGGTCACTTGAATATTGGTGCTGGTCGAATCGTATATCAGGACCTTGTGAAGATCAACCGCGCTTGCGCAGACAATTCAATCCTTGAGAACAAGGGAATCAAAGAGGCATACGGATATGCAAAAGAGACAGGTCATGCTGTTCACCTCATGGGTCTTACTTCTACAGGTGGCGTTCACTCATCTTTCGGCCACATCCTCAAGCTTGTTGACATAGCTAAGGAGTATGGCGTAAACAACTGTTATGTTCACTGTTTCATGGACGGACGTGATACCGACCCTAAGTCTGGCAAAGGCTTTATCGCTGACCTCCAGAAGCACATCGACGAAGTAGGCTGCGGCGCCATCGCATCTATCATCGGCCGCTTCTACGCTATGGACCGTGACAAGCGCTGGGACCGTGTGAAGGTTGCTTACGACCAGCTCATCAACGGCGTTGGCCGCAAGGTTACTGACATGGTTGAGGGCGTACAGTCTTGCTATGACTCTCATACTGACGAGCATAAGAACACAGACGAGTTCATGGAGCCACTCATCAACGCTAATGTTGACGGCACAATCAAGGAAGGCGATGTTGTTATCTTCTACAACTACCGCCCAGACCGTGCAAAGGAAATCACTATCGTGCTCACTCAGCAGGATATGGAGGCAGAAGGCATGAAGACTATACCTGGCTTGAAGTACTACTGCATGACTCCATACGATGCTTCATTCCAGGGAGTAAATATCCTCTTCCCTAAGGAGAATGTTGAGAACACTCTTGGCGAGTACATCGCATCAAAGGGTCTCAAGCAGCTCCATACTGCTGAAACAGAGAAGTATGCGCATGTCACATTCTTCTTCAATGGCGGCCGTGAGGCTCCATACGAAAACGAGGAGCGTGTACTTGTTGCCAGCCCTAAGGTTGCAACATACGACCTCAAGCCAGAGATGTCTGCACCAGAGGTTAAGGACAAGCTCGTTGCCAACATCAAGGAGAACAAGTATGACTTCATCGTCGTAAACTTCGCAAATCCTGATATGGTGGGCCACACAGGAGTTTACTCTGCTATCGAGACTGCAGTAAAGACTATCGACCAGTGCGTGAACGAGGTTGTAGAAGCTGCAAAAGCTGCTGACTATGAGACAATCATCATCGCCGACCACGGAAATGCTGACAACGCCATCAACCCTGACGGCTCTGTCAACACAGCTCACTCTCTCAACCCTGTACCATTCATCTATGTTACTGAGAACAAGAACGCTACAGTTGAGGACGGTGTGCTTGCTGATGTTGCTCCATCTATCCTCCACATCATGGGACTCGAGCAGCCAAAGGAGATGACAGGCAAGTGCCTCATCAAGGATTAAATAATAAATAATCATATCACCCCTTCCCCTGTACCGTCTGGGGAAGGGTGTTTTTGTTTCTATCACATGCTCAAAAAAATCATAATATTGTTATTTGCTGCTTTTGTGGCAGTGTCAGTAAAAGCCCAATTCCACGGAACTGTCATCGACGCCAGCACAGGCGAACCAATACCTTTTGCCGCAGTCAAATATGTAGGCACATCCATCGGACAGTCAACCGACCTCGACGGTAAGTTCACCGTACCATTCTATGACAATTACAACAAGCTGGAAATCACATATCTTGGATACAAGCCAGTAATTGTTACTGTCAACAAGTCAAAGACAGAAATAAACAGCACCATCAAGATGTACTCCGACGACATTCTCCTCGGAGAGGTTGTTGTGAAGAAATCCAAGGTTCACTACAAGAGGAAAAACAATCCTGCAGTAGAACTCATGCGCAAAGTTATTGCAAATAAGAAACTTAGCGACATCAAGGAGAAAGACTACTATCACTTCGAGAAATACGAAAAGCACACATTCTCATACAATGATGTTGAGAAGAGCAACCTTGCTGAAGTGTGCCCTGAGACAGGTAAACTCATCATTCCTATCATGGTCGATGAAACAGCATCTGAAGAGAATTACCGCAAAAATCCTAAGGCGGTAAAGACAACCATCAACGCCAAGCGCAGCGACGGTTTCCAGTCTATGCTCTCATCAGGCGACATGCTCACAACATTTGTGAAAGATATTTTTACAGATGTCGATATCTACAAAGACAATGTACGCGTGCTACAGCATCCATTCATAAGCCCTATCTCCACATCTGAGGCTATAGGTTTCTACCACTATTACATACAAGACACCATAATGGTCGATAACGAGCAATGCATCGATGTGGTGTTCCTTCCTAACAACACACAAGACTTCGGTTTCTCTGGCCACCTTTTCATCACCGATGATGCAAAAAATCAGGTGAAACGCGCTGTAATCAATATCCCAAACAACTCAGGCGTAAACTATGTTGACAATCTTCTTGTCATCCAGGACTTCATGACTCTCCCAACAGGCGAGAGAGTATTGAAAACCGATGATATGATTGTGGAAATCAGCGGTTTCTATGGTGCGCTCAATATGGCTTGCCAACGCTATTCGAGCTATAGCAATTACAGCTTCGAGCCTATCACAGACAAGAAGGCATTCCGCTCTTCCCTCACCGACAACGTGAAGTCGGATGCTGAATTCAAAGACTCCACTTACTGGGCGTCTATCCGCCCTATCAAACTTACAGAGACAGAAAGCAACCTCGGACGCTCTGTCGATAAGATTAACGGCGACCTTGGAGGCTTCTGGAAGTTCCTCCTCACAGCAGTTGTCGAAAACTCTATCGAGCTGACAAAGAAGCCTAACAAGCTCGACCTCATCCCTCTCAATGCCATCGCTTCATACAACGACATCGATGGCATGCGCTACCAGATTCCTCTGCAGACTACAGGCAATCTCTCCCACCACCTCTTCGCCCGCGGTTACGCAGCCTACGGACTTAAAGACAAGGAGATGAAGTACAAGGCTGAACTTGAATACTCTTTCAACAAGAAAAAGTACATGGCGCATGAGTTCCCACGCCGCTCAATATCAGCATCATACATGTACGATGACATGTCGCCTGTTGACAAATACTCTGGCACGACAAAAGACAATGTGTATAGTTCATTCAAAGCAAGCAAGGTGGATCAGATGATGTATGTGAGAGACTGGAAAGTCAACTTCACATACGAGACAAAGAACTATGTGACATGGTCGCTCGCCCTCGACAATTCAAAGTTCACACCTGCAGGCAAACTCGTTTACACAACGATGATGACCGATGCCAGCAACAACTACATCGAACTCCCATACATCAAAACCACAGACGCCAAGCTGTCATTCCGTTTCGCGCCTCGCGAGACATTCATAAACAGCAAACAGCAACGCCTCGCCATCAACCGCGACGCTCCAATCTTCACCCTCGACCACACCATAGGACTCGACGGTCCATTGGGCGGACAGTATAAATACAACATAACAGAGGCAAGCATATACAAGAGGTTCTGGATGCCAGCAGCACTCGGATATATTGAGACTTTCATCAAGGGAGGTTATCAATGGAACCAGGTGCCATTCCCTATGCTCTTCACTCCACAGTCAAATCTTTCATATTTCACTCAGTTTGACGGATGGTCATTCAACATGCTGCGCAATATGGAGTTCCTCAATGACAAATACGCCTCACTTTTCATCAACTGGAACTTTGACGGAAAGATACTCAACCGCGTGCCTCTGCTGCGCAAGCTCAAACTGCGTGAGTATGTAGGATTCAAAATGCTCTACGGTGGTCTTTCCGACCGCAACAACCCATACCTCGACGAGAACATCGGCAATGATGTCATCATGCAGTTCCCTACTCGTGATGGCCATCAGACAACATTCACCATGGACAAAAAGCCATACATGGAACTCTCTGTAGGTATCAGCAACATCTTCAAAGTGCTCACCGTACAGTATGTTCATCGTCTCAACTACTATGAGAACGGCGACATCTACGGAGGCGACAAGCTGAAGAAGAACGGAGTCCGCTTAGCCCTCGACTTCAAATTCTAAACAGCAAATACCAATGGAAGAACAAGTTTCGACTTCAAGCTTTGATTTTATCAATGCTACCTCGATGTCCGACAACACATTTAGCAATATACAGTCTATACCGTCAGCAGGTTTCAGCCTGCTGGCGAAGGCTAAACGCAATGGCAAGTGGTGGATGCTGAAAGGCTTGAAAAGCGAATACTCACAAACACCAGTATTTCAAGAAGCAATAAGGAAAGAATACGACATCCTCTCATCGCTGCATCACCCTGGGATAGTCAGCGTTGACAGCATAGAGGAGGTTGATGGCATAGGCTGCTGCATTGTGATGGAATACATCCACGGAGTGAATCTGCGTCAGGCTATCAACAAAGGCTTATCCATTAGCAGCCGTCACAAAATAGCCCATGAACTCATGGATGCTATCGAATACATACACAAAAAACAAATTGTGCATCGCGACTTGAAACCGAGCAATATAATGCTTGCTGGTGAAGGCGAATATGTGAAAATCATTGATTTTGGACTCTCCGACAGCAATGCATACACATTCCTCAAACAGCCATCAGGCACAGACAGATTCATGTCGCCCGAACAAAAGGCAAACTCCACTCCCGACATCCGAAACGACATTTACAGCCTTGGATGCGTGCTCGAATGCTTGGACTTAGGCAAAAGATACAGCAACATAATAGCCCGCTGCAAGAAACCTATAAACGAACGCTATCAGACGATAGAAATGCTGAGAAAAGATTATGATAAAGTGGCAAAACTGCCCTCTATCATCAGCTTCTCCATACTGGCAGCAGTATTTGCAGCCGTTGCGCTTGTCGGCATTCACTATCATTGGATGGACGACATCTATTCTTTTGCTAAAACTATCCGACTAACAGATTACAGCTTCTACGAAAATGGCATCTATTACAATATCCTTTCCAAAGAGGACGCTACGGTAGAAGTTACCTACAATAGCGAAAAAGGTCCTTACAAAGGCGACATAACAATACCAGACCATGTCACACACAATGGGGTGAACTACACTGTTGTGCGCATAGGCAACAGGGCTTTCGCCAACAGCCCCATCATTGCTGTGGTTCTTCCGCAGACAATAAAAAGCCTGGGCAACTGTGCATTCATTGAATGCGACAGCCTTGCAACCTTATATCTACCTGATAGCATAAGCGAGATTGGCGATTCCACAATCCGCGATTGTTCATACATCCGATCTGTGCACTACCCCAGCTCTATGGCCAAAGTGCCGCCTTACACCTTTTCTGGCTGCGGAAGCCTTCATTCTCTACATCTTCATGAAGGTATCACGACCCTCGAGCGCGACGCTTTGGGCGGATGCCTCATAGACAGCATTACACTGCCATCATCTCTGCGCACAATAGAACGAGGAGCGTTCTGGGCATGCGAGAATATGAAGCTGATACGCATACCTGCAGGCATAGAGCGTATCGGAGACTTCGTTTTCTGGCATTGCAACTCTCTTTCCGACATCTACATAGACCGCCCCACCCCTTTAGCAATAACAAACATCTTCCATGATTTGCATGGTGTCAAACTACATGTGCCTAAGGGTTCGGCAGATTTATATAAAAATGCAGAAGGATGGAAAGAACTTGAGATCATGGAGTAAAAATTTCACCCTTACTTACGGGCGAACGTCACTCCTCCATTCTTTCCACACACATATCCGCATGGCGGCATACCGTCGTGCACAAGATCCACTAAAGTAAGCGGCTGGTTTTCCACAAACAGATGACATTTGAAAGTGTCACCCACAGAAAGCTTACTATTCTCATTTGCTAACACGACAAACACATTACTACCCGAATACCTGATGGTGATGCATCTGTTTGGCCGCCAAATAACCATAAGTTCATCACCAGGAGTCAGCGATTCTGCCAATAGCTGCTTACAGCCATAAAAGAAATTGCTGCCACCATCACATACCTCGTTGTCCGA
The DNA here is from genome assembly GCA_024401215.1 of Bacteroidaceae bacterium. Classification (GTDB taxonomy): domain Bacteria; phylum Bacteroidota; class Bacteroidia; order Bacteroidales; family Bacteroidaceae; genus Minthosoma. Next base: position 2,328 of record JAKSLL010000042.1, on the reverse strand, counting down.
CCTGTGACAAAACGCATCCCAGTCAGAGAAACCCACATATACAGCAAGAGCATTCAGGCTCGATCTGCGCATTTCACCTTTCTTCTCATCATTCTTCCCAATATATCCCCAGAAGCGCTTCAGAGTAGAGACACTCAGCAGCACATTAGTCCTGTCATATATTCTCAATGCCAGCAAATCGAAATCCTTAGGCGTCTGCATCTTGCATGCTGTCACCTCCTCCACCATGCGGCGCAAGTCTGCATATTCTGGCTTATCATTCTTCATTTTTCAGTATCTTTTCTTAATCAATTGACTACTTTCAAAGTACAAAGATAGCACATTTCCCCCTTATTCTGCTAACATCTTATGCTCCACAACATCAAATGAACCAAAATGAACCAACGGTATTATGGACATAATTGTTAAATTCGCAAAAAAATTAATATTGACAAAAACACATTAACAAGCATGAAACTATTTCTTTTTTCGGCACTAATGCTGCTGAGTGCGCAAGCATCTTTCGCACAAAAGGAAATCATCGTTGGCGACATGAACGATGACAACGAACTCAACATCGCTGATGTCACATCGTTGGTGAACACTGTAATCGGAAAATCTGATATGAGAAAAATCTCTGTTGGAGGAAGTGGAAGCAATAGCTATGGGGCATACACTACCGATAATACAGACATAGTAGGAACTTGGTACTGGACAAACGATGAAACAGGTGGAAGGGTTTACATCACTTTCTCTGAAAATGGTGAGGTAAGATATACTGATACTGGATCACTTCATAGTTATTATAAATATCAACCTAATTTAGCAAGAATAGTATATTACAATTCAAATGGTTCCGTGAATGCTGTTCGCCAAATTGCCGAGATGGATGCCAATCACTTTGTTATGTGCATGCCTCAAGATCAGGAGTTTCATTATTTCTATCGTGACTTCACAGCCAATATGGCAAGTCCCGACATGAACTCCCCAGAAGGCTGGAGTCAGTCAGGCAATTGGTCTGCCATCGAAAACGGAATTACCGAAGCATACGGAGGATGGGATGCAAATACTAATAACGACTACAACACACACCAGACTGTCACTCTCGCAAAGGGCACATACAAGCTCACAGGCTACGCATTCTACCGCAGCGGAGTGTCATACAATACAGATCCAGGCACCTCTCTTGCGTATATGTATGCTGGCGACAAGAAGGTTAAGGTCATGACACTTGGAGGTATCCAACGCTCATCTTATCCAGACAATATTACTGAAACACATACTGCTTTCTACACAGATGGCGACTACAAGAATGTGCTCTACTTCACTGTTGACGAAGACAACACAGAAGTGGAGATAGGTTTCAAGGGAGTTCATGACCCCAACACATCAAAGAGCTGGTTCATCTGCGGTGCGCTCAATCTCGAATACCTCCATGACCATGAGTATGTTGATCTCGACCTCCCTTCTGGCACTCTTTGGGCATCAATGAATATTGGTGCAAACACTCCTGATGAATATGGAAATTATTATGCTTGGGGCGAGGTGGCTGCATATGGTGAAGCGCCATATCTTTCAGATGATGAAAAGAGTGATATTGCAGATGGCGATCTAAGGGTCAATCCTTATTATTTGGACCAATCGCCAAAGACAAATTTTTCTTTGCATAATTATAAATTCGCCAATGGACTTGATTACCTGTTTAATAATTTGTCAAAATATAATAACCAAGTTAATTATGGTCCTGTGGATAATATAACAACTCTCCAACTTGAAGATGATGCTGCTTTCGTTAATTGGGGTAGCGATTGGCGTATGCCGTCTCCTGCAGAATGGGAGGAACTTATTAATAATTGTATATGGACTTACAAAAGAATGGGCAGCCATATGGGTTATAAGGTTACATCTAAAAAAGATGCTTCTAAGTTTATATTCCTTCCTACAGCGGGTTATCACTGGAACGAGCGTTATGATGATGAAACTAACTACGGTGTTTATTGGTCTAATTCAATCGACGATGAACTATGTTCATTTAACTCTTGGTATTTGTCTTTTGAAGCAGATGGTAAGTATGAATTAATGCGCGACCAAAACCGTCATCTTGGTTTCTCTGTTCGCCCTGTCCGCCGCCAGTAGCCAAGAATTTACGACATCTTTTCCCCGAGAAAACGGGCAATGAATCTGAATAGCAGACTTTCGATTTTGGGGTGGAGAGGTGCGCCCTCCCCGATAGGTGCGCACAACTGCACCCCATAATGGAAAGCTTAATAAAAAAACAAAATGGCACAAATAGCAGAAATACTAACAATAGCCTGAAAGGCTTATTTCTCCATAGCCCAGGGTAGAGCG
>JAKSLL010000041.1 GCA_024401215.1 Bacteroidaceae bacterium | reverse complement strand
TTCGCCGAGGCTAAAGGTTCTTGATTATAAAAAATAATTTTGATCAGACACTTATCAATTATTGTTTGGCTTGAAAATGAGAAATTCCTCTTTGCCAGGGGCAATGCCAATAAGCCATGCAGTAACTTCGTCAATCTGACGAGAAGGTAGATCTTCGACGGAAATCATTATCGAGTCAGCATACTTGCTTTTTGCAAGATTAGCTCGCTCTACTGACAGACTTTGCGTTTCATATAAATCCCAAGCACCAAGCTGATGAAGCATCTCGTGCGCACACATGCCTGGCATCAATGTCTGAAACGGCCCCGACCAACGGTAAAAGAAAGACATATTGGCGCGTGACTCCTGCACATTAGGTGACGAGGCATTGTCGAAGACAGAAGAGAAACAGTTACCCACTCCATTTATGACATAAAGAATCAACGAACGCTGACAATTCTTCTCTTTAGTCACCCATTCAGGAATGTTATCTAATCCGCCACATTCGTGCTTGCTAAAAATCTGATTTGCAAACCTTTTCTCAAATTGATAAGACGTTGTCAGCGATGGCAGAGCAACTTGAACAATGTCACCTTTGCCTCCCAATACCGTATTGACAAAAGTAATTGTGTGGCCGTAACGAGCAGCCTCACTCCTTATCCACTGCTCAGCCTCATAGAATTTTGTCATCATAGATGCTGACGAGATTCTATCCCACATGCAGGTTGGTGTGGAAACAAAAATAATAAATGTATGGATACGGGCATTAAAAGGCATAGGTGAAGAAACATAAATTGCAGAATCTCTCTGTTCTTGCGAATATGCCGGCAGTATAGCTGCAAACAACAAAGAGAATAACAGCAAAGCATGCTTAACTTTTTTCGACGAAGCCTCTATAGAAAATATGTGTTTCACGTTATTCACATTGCAAATTTACTTATTTTTCATAAGAGGGCAAATAATGTGTGATATTTATTTTAGCCACATACAAATATTGCACCATCGTAAGATTTTGATATTTAACGAATATGATTTGTACAATACTAAAATATATGTTTGAAAACATTTTTTTGACACATTTCTTTTGGCTATTTATTACTACTTTCGCATCAAAATTCTCACCTTTAAAATTCTTACAGACTAACTAACAACATGAATAACAAGTATCAGGGCACAATGTATGCCCACATGGACAGCGTGCTTACAGATCGCATGCTTGCTGCAGATGCGCTTATCGAAAGGCTTGAATATCTGCACGATAACGCTGATGGAAGCATCATCGCATCAGCATTAAAATCATTAAATGACATAGAATCAGAGATTCTTGACAGCTGTTCGGAGTCTCAAATAACACTCCCACAAGCACAAAACGACGGAGGCGCAAAATGCCTGCTGAAGACCATCATCTATCAGACCAAGACCATCTTCCACGAAATATACGTATCATGGATTTCTGGCAATCAGGGCTATACTCCATGCTATGAAGAATGCGTCAACTACATGACAAAACGTATCAACGAAGAAGATGCCTTCCGAAATGTACTTAATGGAATGAGAGTAAAAAACAGGGGACACCTCTAACTCACATATAGGGGAGGACACCATACGGAACATTTGGCTTTACCCCCAACCGATGCTTCACACATAAAAGGGAAATAGTAAAAATAGGTAGAAAATAAAAATGTTAAGTATCTGGTCAAAATTATTTTTAACACCTTTACTTATTTTTACTATTTTCTTTTCAGCGCAAAGCGACAATCAACTAATCAAAAGTTATACTATGAGAAAGACTATCATCACACTATTATCTCTCCTTATGAGCACAATGTCGTATTGTCAGCAAAAACTTGTTGCACTCAGTTTTGACGACGGTCCAAACACCGAAACAACAGTGCGCATGCTTGACATGCTGAAAAAGCATGATGTCAAAGCATCATTTTTTGTGATTGGGAAAAACATTAACGAAGAAAGCGCAAAAATCATGCAGCGTGCTCATGACGAAGGTCACGACATAGAGAACCACAGCCAGACGCATTCTGCCATGCCGACCCTCTCTGCTGACTCCATGCGTGCAGAGATTGCCTACACCTCTTCACTCGTAGAAAAATATGTGGGAGAGAAACCACAATTCTTCCGCCCTCCATATATCGCCCTGAACCGCACAATGTTTGACACCATTGAACTGCCATTCATCTGCGGAGAAGGATGCAACGACTGGGAAGACAATGTGACAACAGGCGAGAGAGCAAACAAGATGGTGGCTTCTGCTCGTGACGGAATGATATTCCTTCTTCATGATTTTGTTGGCAACGAGAAGACTGTTGAAGCTGTAGATAGGGTGATACCTATACTTAAACAGAAAGGATTCACATTTGTGACAGTAAGAGAATTGTTTAAAGCAAAGAATGTAGCACCACAAAAGAACATTATTTACACAGACATCCTTAACGCGTCAGAATGGTCTGAGAAATAACAGAAAAAACATAAGATAAGTAAATAGTAACTATTCTGCGTTTTTAAAACAAAGATTCTACCAAATTCAACCAATTATAGCCTTGGCTCTTTCAAAAAACTGGTTATTTACAAGAATTTGGTTGAATCTTTGTTTATAAAACTTATCGCAGTAGCTACATTGTTCTTTCAAAGTTTAAGGATGAACTGTTACGTCATGTTCAAAAGAGAATTTTCCACACAGAGCTTACAGCGTATCTGTTGGAAAGATTATGAGAGAATGTGTGGTAATAGTCAACATTGAAGCCCCACACATAATTGTCTGTTTCAATGCATTCATAGTTTATACCAGCACCAAGTTCGAGTTTTTTCTCATCTGCCACAGAGTACGACGAAACACCATCAGTAAGAGTTATTCCGTTGAGTATGCGAACGCCACCCAGCAGTCTAACCCCCACTCTCCTGCCAATATCAAAAGGGTAGCTGTATTTGCCAGCTACACAAAAATGGTAGATATCAATATTATCACCTGTGAAAAGACGTTCTTGACCATACATTTTTGTTTGAGCCTCAGTCACTCTCGAAATAAACTCTACAGCATAATTTGTTGAAGAAAACAAAGTGACATCAAATCCCGCTGTAAAGGATGCGCCAGCCTTCATCTTCACCCCATCGAAAGAGATGGTACGACTGCCGACCTCCAATCCCGATACAAAGGAGAATCCAGAAGGCATCTCATTAAAACGTGCCAACCTCTGTATATCCTTGATTGATACTTCTGGGTCGTTGATGCCTGCTTCTCCCATAACAAGGTCGGTGATATAATAACCCAAACTTGTGCTGAGCATTCCTATACCTGCACCTGTATAAAGATCCGACATCCAATGTCTGTTGTGCTTTATTCTGCAATACTGCGTGGCAGTAGCCGTTGTGAAACTACCAATAGTCACCCATGGTGAAACATGGCCATACTCACGGCTGAGGATGCTTGCACATGCGAAAGCCATTGACGTATGTCCAGAAGGGAAGGAACTCTGGTTGGACATATCTGGTCGCATCTCATAGACAGAGCCTTTAATTACGGATGTCACAGTTGAGGAGATACCGAGTGAGAGCGCATTTGCAGACAACATCCTGTCTATCTTGCTTCGGCTTTTCACACCTGCAGCCTTCATAGCCCAGCTGACAGCCAAAGGAGTAGCAGCAACGATATTATCCTTCCAGTTATAAGATTCGCTCTTAACCGGAAACTGTGATTCAATGCTATAGAAATGCTTATCTGTCCAGCGTAATAACAATCCTCTCAAAAGTGGCTTAAATCCTTCAGTGTCGAAGGATAGCTCTTTCTTGATTTTTTCATCTTCATACAGATCTATAACATTCCTTATATTATCTGATTTCTTTTGCAGTTCGTATGCCTCCATCAACGACTCTATCTCTGCAAGATAGGCAGAATCAACAGCCTCTTGTGCTTTTGATGTGAATGCAAATAACGTCACGAACAGCAGTATGTATGCTCGTATGTTCATTTTTCTTCAAAAAGATGTGCAAAGATACATAAAATTATGTACCTTTGTAAAAAATATCATAGACAAAATGAAAAAAACTCTAATTACTATAGCATTTTTTGTTTTAGCTATCGTCATAAGTGCAGAAACTCTGCCAAGCCTCATCTTAAAGATGCCACGAAATGTATGTCCGATTCTGTCAGAATACAACTGTCTTGAGATTGTGGATAATCAAAGCAATAATAAGCCGATGAAGACCAAGAACCTTCTGAAGAGCACATCTGAAATGACAGAAATGACAGCAGATTATGCAAAGCTCACGACAACAGAAAGTTCAGAAAAGGTGTTTAAGCTTTTAGAGCAGAGCAGTGGCAGCAATATCATTTTAGTGATCAGCACCGTATGCTGCAACAAAGTGTCTGATTCTGTAATGGAGTTCTATGACACAAACTGGAATCAACTTAAATCGACAGATTTCATTGATGAGCCAACATCTTCTGAGTTCAGGGAAATCAGTATAGACAAGCTTACAAATAAGCTCAGCATTACTACAAGCAATCCACTTGTTTTGCAGCACGATGGAAGTGACAAGCCTGTTGAGATTGTCAAGAAAGAAGTTATTTGGGAATGGAATGGCGATAAGTTTGTTAGAACAGACAGTTGAACATATTTGAACACTTAGTAATGGGAAAAAATAACTTCCTAAAGTTTCTCGAGCTATATTTCACCATTACTTACCATAAAAAAGTGCAGCTTGGAAAATCCAAACTGCACTATTTTATTTGAAGTCTATAAATTACTTCTTCTTCATAGCAGCATAACGGCTCATGAACTTATCAACACGACCTGCTGTATCGACAAGCTTAGCCTTACCTGTGTAGAATGGGTGAGAAGTAGAAGAGATTTCAATCTTGATTACAGGATACTCCTGACCATCTGTGAATACCTCTGTCTCGTTAGACTTAGCTGTTGACTTTGAAAGGAACATATCGCCGTTTGACATATCCTTGAAGATAACTGTGCGATAGTTCTCTGGATGAATTCCTTGTTTCATTTTTTTAATTTATTGTTTTATACAGTCAAAAAAATATTGCTGGTGACAATAGTTAATAATCTCATGCTTTCTGAAAAGCGGTGCAAAGTTACGACTTTTTATCAAACAGACAAAACAAAACGCTTGATTTTTAACCAACATCGAAAAAAATCGCATCATTTAGTGATTTTTTACTTACACATATATCTATATTATGGAAAAATGCTGTAACTTTGTCGTTGAATTTAGGCAAGACACCTTTATTACACAAAAAGAAACACATTTTTTTATATAATTAAACACATAAATTATGGTATCTTACAAAGATCTTGGTCTCGTAAATACTCGCGAGATGTTCAAGAGAGCTGTTGCAGGTGGTTACGCTATTCCTGCATTCAACTTCAACACTATGGAGCAGATGCAGGCTATCGTTATGGCTGCAGTTGAAACAAAGTCACCAGTTATCATGCAGGTTTCTAAGGGTGCTCGTAACTACGCTAACGGCACAATCCTCCGCAACCTCGCTAAAGGTGCTGTAGAATACGCTAAGGAACTCGGTTGCGAGGCTCCAGAGATCGTTCTTCACCTTGACCACGGAGATTCTTTCGAACTCTGTAAGGATTGTATCGACAACGGTTTCTCTTCAGTTATGATCGACGGTTCACACCTCCCATACGAGGAGAACGTAGCACTCGCTAAGAAGGTTGTTGACTATGCTCATCAGTTCGACGTAACAGTTGAGGCTGAGCTCGGTGTACTCGCTGGTGTTGAGGACGAGGTATCAGCTGCTGAGTCAACTTACACTAAGCCAGAGGAGGTTATCGACTTCGCTACTCGCACAGGTTGTGACTCTCTCGCTATCTCTATCGGTACTTCACATGGTGCTCACAAGTTCACTCCTGCACAGTGCACACTCGTAAATGGTGTTCTTGTTCCACCACCACTCGCATTCGACGTACTCGCTGAGATCGAGAAGAAGCTCCCTGGATTCCCAATCGTACTCCACGGTTCATCTTCAGTTCCAATGGACGAGGTTAACACAATCAACAAGTTTGGTGGTAAGCTCGAGGCTGCAATCGGTATCCCAGAGGAGCAGCTCCGCAAGGCATCTGCATCTGCAGTTTGCAAGATCAACATCGACTCTGACTCTCGTCTCGCTATGACTGCGGCTATCCGTCAGCACCTCGCTGAGCACCCAGGTGACTTCGACCCACGTCAGTACCTCAAGCCAGCTCGTGAGAACATGAAGAAGATGTACATCCACAAGATTGTAAACGTTCTCGGTTCAGACGGCAAGCTCGCTAAGTAATCAAACTTAACACATATTTATATAAGGTGCATTCCGAAAGGTCTGCACCTCTTTTATATTGTCAACGTCTTACGGCTGGACTTACTCAGCCAAACGGAGTAGAAGCAAACATATTCAATTTTGTCATTAACTATCCACAAATCACCAATCGCAATCATGATAACTGACAAAAACAAACAAATAAACAAAATACATGATCTTTTATTTGCATATATAAAAAAAAAGTTGTTATTTTGCAGTACAAATATCAAAAATTATGACAAATTATCTTTCAACATATTGGTGGTGGCGTAGCTTAGGATTCAAAAAATCGTAAGTTAGATGGTCATATCCCTATGTTGATTGAATAAACATAGACAAAAAGGAGCCTTTCGTACTTACGATAGGCTCTTTTTAAGTTTACAACCATATAGAAAAATAATAAAAACAAAAAATATATGACATACAATGTTGACGAAAACGGCTTCTACGGACAATTCGGAGGAGCATACATCCCTGAGATTCTCTACAAGACAGTAGAGGATTTGAAGAAAGCATATTTGCCAATCATCGAAAGCAAAGAGTTTCACGACGAGTATTATGAACTTCTAAAAGACTATGTCGGTCGCCCTTCCCCACTCTACTATGCCAAGCGCATGAGCGAGAAGTACGGGTGTCAGCTTTATCTGAAGCGTGAAGACCTCAACCACACCGGTGCTCACAAGATAAACAACGCTCTCGGTCAGATTCTTCTCGCTAAGAAGATGGGCAAAAAGCGCATCATTGCAGAGACAGGTGCTGGTCAGCATGGTGTGGCAACAGCTACTGCTTGCGCTTTGATGAACATGCCTTGCACAGTTTACCAAGGTGCTCTCGACGTACAGCGTCAGCATGTCAACGTGGAAAGAATGAAGATGCTCGGTGCAACTGTTGTGCCAGTGGAAAGCGGAAACAAGACTCTAAAAGATGCAACAAACGAAGCAATCCGTGACTGGTGCTGTCACCCTGCCGACACATTCTATATTATCGGTTCCACAGTAGGACCTCACCCATATCCTGACATGGTGGCACGTTTGCAATCCGTAATCAGCGAAGAAATCAAGTGGCAGCTTCAGGAGAAGATTGGACGCAACTATCCTGACTACCTCATGGCATGTGTAGGCGGCGGTTCAAATGCTGCAGGAACAATCTATCATTATATTGATGACGAGAGAGTTAAGATTGTACTTGGAGAAGCAGGAGGACTCGGAATAGAAACAGGTGAGACAGCAGCAAGCATGCAGATTGGCACAGTGGGCATTCTTCACGGAAGCCGCATCAAGCTGATGCAGACAGAGGATGGACAGATTATTGAGCCATATTCCATTTCTGCAGGCCTTGACTACCCAGGCACAGGTCCAATCCATTGCAACCTCTACGAAACAGGTCGAGCTCAGGTTCTTCCTGCAAATGACGACGAGGCACTCAAGGCTGCATTCGAACTTACAAGACTTGAAGGCATCATCCCTGCTCTCGAAAGTTCACACGCCCTTGCATTGCTCCCAAAAGTTAAGGACCAGTTCACAAAAGACACCGTTGTAGTGCTTACTGTTTCTGGCCGTGGAGACAAGGATCTTGACACTTATCTTGCTCATCAGAGCGAAGTGACTTTAGATTAACTAGAACATCAAGAAAGCCTAGAAAAACAGAACTACAAAAACAATGACAACATACAAATATCATACAGCATCAAAGACTATTCTGGCAGACTTGAACACTCCTGTGTCGGTCTATCTTAAAGTACGAGATGCTTATCCACAGAGCGCATTGATGGAATGCTCCGATTATCACGGAGGCGATAATGCTCGTTCTTTTATCGGTGTGCATCCTATAGGCAGCGTAGGAATCGAGCACGGAGTGGCTGTGGCGAAATATCCTGACGGAAGAAGAACAGAACGTCCTATTTCAGCAGAATATGGTTCGGCACAAGCCATCAACGAATTTATTGACTCGTTTGACATCTCTGGCGAAAACAGCAATTTCTGCGGTCTTTATGGCTACACTTCATTCAATGCCGTTCGTTACTTCGAGGACATAGATGTGAAAGACGAGACGCAGAAAGAGAACGATGCTCCAGATTTGCTGTACATTCTATACAAAGACGTTATCGTATTCGACCATTTCCGCAACCAGATGATACTCATCGAATTGCTTGAGGAAGGCGAGAAAGATGACATCGAACAATTAGAGAAAGACATAACAACATGGGCAGTTCGCACTTACGACTTCCACCCTGTAGGAGAATACTGGAGTACACTCACCGACGATGAGCATCGTGAGAATATCCGTCGAGGCATCAAGCATTGCCTTCGTGGCGATGTGTTCCAGATTGTGCTTGCACGCCGTTTCAAGCAAAAATATGAAGGCGATGACTTCAAACTCTATCGTGCGTTGAGAAGCATCAACCCATCTCCATACCTTTTCTATTTTGACTTTGGCGGTTTCCGCATCTTCGGTTCTTCACCAGAGACACATTGTCGTATTGCTAAAGAAGACAATGGCACATACAAGGCATACATAGACCCTATAGCAGGAACAACAAAGCGTACGGGAAACGCAGAGCAAGACCGTCAGAATGCTATTTACCTGCAAAACGACCCAAAGGAGAACGCAGAACATGTTATGCTTGTAGATTTGGCTCGCAATGACCTCTCTCGCAACTGCCATGATGTGCATGTTGAGTTCTACAAGGACATGCAGTTCTACTCTCATGTCATCCACCTCGTTAGCCGTGTGAGCGGTACTCTCGATGAAGGTGCTGACCCTATCAAGGCATTTATCGACACATTCCCAGCTGGTACATTGAGCGGCGCTCCTAAGGTGCGTGCTATGCAGCTTATCAGCGAATACGAGCCACACAATCGTGGTGCATACGGTGGATGCATCGGATTTGTAGGCTTTGACAAGAGTCTTAACCAAGCTATCACAATTCGTACTTTCGTAAGCCGTAACAACGAGTTGTGGTTCCAAGCAGGCGGTGGCATCGTAGCAAAGAGTGATGTAGAGTATGAATTACAAGAAGTTAACAACAAGCTTGGTGCTTTGAGAAAGGCCATCAGCATAGCAGAAAAACTATAGGAGTGACATTATGAAAATAGTTATTATAGACAACTACGACTCATTCACATACAATTTGAGTCACCTCATAAAAGAGCTTGGTGCTGAGGTTACTGTGTATCGTAACGACAAGTTCAAACTCGAACAATTAGAGGAGTTTGACAAGATTGTCCTCTCTCCTGGCCCTGGCATTCCAAGCGAAGCAGGACTTCTGCTCGACGTCATCAAGGCTTACGCTGGCAAGAAGCCAATACTTGGCGTCTGCCTCGGTCATCAGGCAATCGGCGAGAGCTTCGGAGCCAAACTCACGAACATTGGAGAGGTAGTACATGGCGTAGCAACTCCATGTCACATCACAAAGGAAGACTATCTCTTCGATGGTGTAAAACCTCTCCCAATAAAGGGGGAGTCAGAGGGATGCTCTATCGAGATTGGTCGCTACCATTCGTGGGTGGTTGACAACGATGGTTTCCCTGAATGTCTTGAGGTTACTTCTGTTTCTGACGAAGGCTTTGTGATGTCACTCCGTCATAGAGAATACGATATTCGTGGCATTCAGTACCACCCAGAGAGCGTCCTTACTCCCGATGGCAAAACAATAATCGGTAATTGGCTAAAACACTAAAACAAAATGAAACAATATCTCTTAAAACTCATAGAAGGTGAGACACTCTCACAGGAAGATACTCACAACATCATGCTCAACATCGTTCAGGAGCAATACAACGTACAGCAGATTGCAGCACTCCTCATGACTATTCAGACAAGAGGTGCTACAGTAGATGAACTTCTAGGTTTCCGTCAAGGACTTCTTGAGACAGGAAAATACATGGACTTCAGCGAGTACAACACACTCGACATAGTTGGTACTGGCGGTGATGGCAAGAACACATTCAACATCTCCACTTGTTCTGCTTTTGTAGTTGCAGGAGCAGGCTACCAGGTGACAAAACATGGCAACGGCGGCAGTTCATCAGTGAGTGGCGCAAGCAATGTGCTGCAAGGTCACGGAGTGAAATTCTCTGACGATATTGACTTGTTGAAGAAAAGCCTTGAAGAGGCAAATATCTGCTACTTCCATGCCCCACTCTTCGCATTCGGCATGAAATTCGTGGGTCCTACTCGCAAGGCACTTGCCGTTCCTACATGTTTCAACCTCCTCGGCCCACTCGTAAATCCTTGCCATCCTAAAAACTCGCTACACGGCACAGCCAATCAAGAGCAGCTTCGCCTTTACACTAATATACACCAAAAGATTGGTGATAAGTTTGGCGTAGTGACAAGCTATGATGGTTATGATGAAATTTCGCTCACCTCTGGTTTCAAGATTACAACAAATAACTTTGAAAAGGTATTCACACCAAAGGATCTCGGTTTCAACTACATAGAGCAGAGCGAAATCTACGGTGGCGAAACCGCAGAAGAGGCAATGAAGATTTTTGACAGCGTGCTTGAAGGCACAAGCACAGAAGCACAGAAGAATGTTGTTCTTGCCAATGCTGCCTGCGCTATCAGCATTATGGACCGAAACCTTTCAGTAGAGGATTCTGTAGCCATCGCTCATGAATCTCTCGAAAGCGGAAAGGCTATGGAATGCTTCAAGAAATTCGTAGAAATCAACTCATAAGGAACATGGCAAAAGACATTCTTGAAGAAATAGTTGCTTACAAAAGGATTGAGGTAGCACAGCAGAAAGAGCAGGTTCCACCTTCCGTATTATATAAAAAGGTGGAGAAGATGATGGCTGATGGCGATTACTCAAAACTATCCATGCGTGATTCTCTTGCAAATTCCGCATCAGGAATCATCTCTGAGTTTAAGCGCAAATCACCATCAAAAGGCTGGATAAAGGAAGAAGGAAAACCTGAAATCATCCCTGCTTCGTATAGCGACAATGGAGCATCGGCTATATCAATCCTCACCGACGAAAAATATTTCGGTGGCAGTATGGACTTCGTTCGTATAGCACGTCCGAACGTTGCCTGTCCAATCCTACGCAAGGACTTCATCGTTGATGAATACCAGTTGTTCCAGGCACGTGAGATAGGCGCCAATGCTGTTCTCCTCATCGCTGCCGACTTGACTAAGGAAGAATGCAAGTCATTAGCTTATTCCGCTCATCAGCTTGGACTTGAAACTCTCCTCGAAGTGCATAGCGAACCAGAGCTTGAGTATGTAGGTGACAACATCGACATGGTTGGAGTGAACAACCGCAACCTCGGCACATTCCATACTGATGTTCAAAACTCATACAAGCTTGCATCATTGCTGCCAAAGGATTACCTGCTTGTAAGCGAATCAGGTATCAGCAATCCACAGACAGTACGCGAGCTTCGTCAAGCAGGTTTCCGTGGCTTTCTTATCGGTGAGACATTCATGAAGACTCCTAATCCGGGAGCATCGTTAGCAGAATTCATCAAGGAGGTCATAGCATAATTATGAATTATGAAATAATCAAGGTTTGCGGAATGCGAGATGCTGACAACATCCGCGAATTAGACGAAGCAAACATTGCTGATTGGATGGGTTTTATCTTCTTTGAGAAGAGCAAGCGCCATGTCAATAAAGTGCCTGCATATCTGCCTAAGAACAGTAAGCGTGTTGGCGTGTTCGTAAACTATTCCGTCGATGAAATAGCAGAGAAAGTGAATGACTTTGGTTTCAACCTCGTACAGCTTCATGGAAATGAATCTGCAGAATTCTGTAGCGAACTGAAAGCGAAACTTGGAGACAAAGTGAAACTCATAAAAATGTTTCAGATTTCCAACTCACAAGACTTCCAACCATGCGGTATTTACGAAACCATAGTTGACTACTTCCTTTTCGAGACAAAATGCGACAGCTATGGCGGAAGCGGCAAGCAGTTTGACTGGGATTTGCTCAACAGATATCCTGGGCTTACACCATTCATCCTCACAGGAGGCATAGGACCTGATGATGCAGACAAAATCAAAGCATTCCAACACCCACTATGCGCAGGTATAGACCTCAACAGCAAATTTGAAATCTCACCAGCATTTAAAGACATTGACTTATTAAAGAACTTTATAAAACAACTAAGATAATATGAATCGCATAAACCAATTATTCGCAACAAAAAGCGAAAAGATTCTCTCTATCTATTTCTGTGCAGGACACCCAACTCTTGAAGGAACAGCACAGACAATCAAGACACTCGAGCAGAAAGGTGTCAACATGATTGAAGTTGGTGTACCATTTTCCGACCCAATGGCAGACGGGCCAGTCATTCAAGATGCAGCAACAAAGGCATTGAAGAATGGCATGACACTAAAAAAATTATTCTCTCAACTTGAAGGCATCCGCAAGGATGTACAGATTCCGCTCATTCTCATGGGTTACCTCAACCCTATCATGCAGTTCGGTTTCGAAGCATTCTGTCAGCGATGCGTTGAGACTGGCATTGACGGAGTTATCATTCCTGACCTACCATTTAAGGATTATCTTGAGGAATACAAGCCTATTGCTGACAAGTACGACATACGCATCATCATGCTCATCACTCCAGAGACAAGCGACGAGCGTATCCATTTCATAGACGACAATACAGACGGATTCATCTATATGGTGTCATCAGCAGCTATAACAGGCGCACAGAAGGAATTCAATGATGCGAAACAGACGTACTTCTCCCGTATCAACAGCATGGACTTAAAACATCCACGAATGATTGGATTCGGCATCTCTAACAAACAGACATTGGAAGCCGCTCAGAGTAATGCATCAGGAGCTATCATCGGTTCAAAATTCGTCAATCTGTATGAGGAAACAGGTGATGCAGCAAAAGCCATGGACCTTCTTCTTGAAGAATTAAAGAAATAAAAACAATGAAACGATATATCTTTATTTTTACCTTGCTTGCTTTATGCTTGCAAGGTTTTTGTCAATCAAACAAGGTTGTCACAAAGCCAAATACTGTCAAGACGAACACTGCAGGACAGAGCAAGAACACAGCGGCAGTAAAGCCAAAAACAACAACAAAACCAACAACTGCCACAACAAAGGCTAACACCACTGCTAAAACAAATACAGCAGCTAAAACAAATGGCAATACTGCGACTAAAACAAATACCACAATAAAAACAAATACTGCCAAAACAAGCTCTGCAGCAACAGGCACAACGGCAAAAACTGAAAATACAGCAGCAAAGCAACCTGCACAAACAGCTCCACAGGCATCTCCAACATGTGGATATTTGTGCAACCCCCCATTGCCTTATATGCCATCAAAACTTGACATCCTCTTTATCGGCAACTCATATTCTATAGACACAAGTACAGCACTACCAGAAATTTTCAATTCGATAGGTATACGCAATGTGAATGTTTATGTCTTGTACAAAGGCGGATGTTCAATGAAGCAGCATTATAATTACTATAAGAGTGGAGAAAAAGTTTATGAACTGCACCTTTTCAACTATCAAGGAGAGCAGCTACTGGACAAAGCAATAAGCATCAATGAAGTAATGCGTAAAGTAGGCTATGACATCGTTGTATTCCAGCAATACTCGCTCGAATCTGGCGACTACAGCACTTATGAGCCTTACCTGTCTAAACTCATTCAGGCTTACAATATCACAAAGATTTCTCCACGCACCACATACGCATTCAACGAGACTTGGGCTTATTCATCAAAAAACAAGAATATAGCAAAGTATAAGACTCCACAGAATATGTGGAAAAGTATCTGTTCATCTGTAAAAAAGATGAAGGCAGAGACAGGCATTGATGTCGTTATTCCGGTT
The DNA here is from genome assembly GCA_024401215.1 of Bacteroidaceae bacterium. Lineage (GTDB taxonomy): Bacteria > Bacteroidota > Bacteroidia > Bacteroidales > Bacteroidaceae > Minthosoma. The sequence continues at coordinate 17,599 of JAKSLL010000041.1, read as the reverse complement.
GGAACGGCTGTTCAAAATGCCAGAAACGCTTCTAACCTCCAGATACAAGGAGAGCTTACACGAGACGACCTCCATCTTGACCTCTATATGGGAAGGTATCTTGCCGCATGCACATTCTTTGAGGCAATCATTGCACCATGCATGGGGAAGAACATACGAGATGACTTCACTATATATGGAAAAAACGGAGATCCAAGCCAGGTAAACAACAGCAACAGACGAATTTTGCAGAATTGTGCACGCCTCGCAATTGCTAATAATTATGAAATTAGCGAGTTTGTTGATGAATAAATGTTAAACATCTTTAATTATTTAGTATTTTACATGAAATCTTTGTCTTTTTAATTGATAAAGACTAAATTTGCAATGAAAAATCGTAAACAACTTCTATTGATAAGGAATTTAACAAATAACAATTAACAAAGATTCATAAGGAAATAATTAAAAAAGATATGAAAAAAGTGATTTTTACGCTCCTCGTGCTGATGGCATCAGTATCAGGAATCCAGGCACAAAGCCTCTACAAGACAGTATATGACAGAGCAACAGCCGTTGTTAATAATCCAAAGGCATCAGACGAAGAAATTCAGATTAACCAGTTTAAGGTTACTGCTCTTAATTACATGTCAACCCAGATCAACAAGCGCGGTCTCAAAAAGGACTCATATTTCTATGACAGCCAGGCTGTTAACTTAGCCTCATTCATTACTGACTTTCAGGCTAATCTTGCAAAGGCTCCTGCAACAAAACGCACAGAAGTGATAAGGATTTATCAGGAAGCATGCAAGAACAACCCTATGTTTAAAGACACTAACAAAGATATGATCAACTGCTATGTTGAAGACAAGCTCACTCTCACTCCATTCTGTATCGACACAAATTGGGAGAAAGCTTATGACCAGGCTACAACACTTGTCAAGCAGGCATTAAAGTAATCTTTCAGAATTAAAATTTTAAATAATACAAAAAAACGGGAGAAACTTGATATTTCTCCCGTTTTTGTTCATAACATTTTGTATCTTTGTCACAAAAATTACGAATTAGACATGCCATCTATTCACGACATAATAAAAGTAGATTTATCTCATTTCCCTACAGATGAACGTTTCATTCAAATACCAGGAAAGCTGGTACTTGCTGACAATATCGACGAATCGTCAAAAATCACATATAAGGACAATCACCCTATATATCCTGTAAGCGTTACATTTGCAGCAACATTCCTTTGCCTTGAGGGAGCCATTGACATAAAAATTGACTTAAACACATATCATCTTTCATCAGGCAGTTCCGTAATTATCATACCTGGAAGTTTTGTTCAGATGCTCAATATTGCCCAAGGTACAAAGATGACGTTTATGGCAATATCACCAGATTTCATGAATTTTGTTGGCGATGTGCAGCTCGGCATAGAATTCGGCAAGAAAGTCAAACAATGTCCTGTACATAAGCTCGACGAAGATTGCTATGACGAGTATCTTCACACATATAAAACACTTAAAAGAAAGCTAACTTGTAAAGAATACCACCTTAAGGAAGAAGTGGCAAAGAGTTACCTTCACATCATTCAATGCAATGCACTAAACTCATTCTTGAATGAAACAGGCAAAGCGATAGAAAACAAACCAATAAATCGCAAAGAAGAGCTCTTCATGCAATTCATGAAAGAGGTCAAGAAGTATTATTCTGAAAACAGGAGTATCACATTCTATGCAGAGAAGCTTTTTGTGTCTCCTAAATACTTATCAACAATCGTGCATGATGTAAGCGGAAATCATGCTACAGAACTTATAAATCAGTATGTTATACTCGAAGCAAAAACGATGTTGAAGACCAAAGGCACGTCAATTAAGGATGTCAGCAATAAATTGAACTTCGCCAATCAAAGCTTCTTTGCAAAATTCTTCAAGCAGCATACTGGTTACACACCAAAAGAATATAAAGACATTTAATCTACTCCATATATGAAGACAATAAAAATAAATCCAGCAGACAATGTTGCTGTAGCTATAGATGCAATAAAAGCAGGTGAAAACGTCATTATTGACAACGAAAAGATCAGTGTCAACAATGATATTCCTGCCGGTCACAAATTCCTTCTCACAGATTTAAAGAAAGGCGAGAATGTCATCAAGTACGGATACCCTATCGGGCATATTCTTGAAGACAAAAGAAAGGGTGACTTTGTTTGTCATGACAATATAAAAACAAATCTTGCTGGCCTTCTCGACTACGAATATAATCCTGTTGCCGAGGAAGAACTGACAAATCCTGCATACGAGGAATGGTTTACTAAGGAACAGCTCACATTTAAGGGCTATCGCCGCAAAAATGGCGAAGTCGGCATTCGCAATGAAGTATGGATTGTGCCTACTGTCGGTTGCGTAAATGGCGTTGTGAATCAGCTTAGAGACCAACTTATCGCAGAGAAGGGCACATCAATACGCATAGTCTCATATCCACACAATTATGGCTGTTCACAACTATCAGAAGATCATGAAAACACACGCATGGTTCTTCGCGACCTTGTGTTGCATCCAAATGCAGGAGCAGTCCTTGTTGTCGGCCTTGGATGTGAAAACAATCAGCCTGACAAGTTTGAAGAGACGCTTGGTGACTACGATAAAGACCGCATCCGTTTTATGGTCACTCAAAAAGTCAAAGGCGATGAAGTTGAATACGGAATGGAGATTCTTCGAGAATTATATTCTATAGTTGAGAAAGATGAAAGAACAGACATTCCGCTTTCAGAATTGCGAGTAGGTCTTAAATGTGGAGGTTCTGACGGATTCTCAGGCATAACAGCAAATCCACTCCTTGGAGTGTTTAGCGATTTCATCGTAAGTCAAGGCGGTACAACTGTCCTTACAGAAGTTCCTGAGATGTTTGGAGCAGAGACAATACTCATGAACAGATGCGAATCAAAAGAACTTTTCGAAAAGACTGTCACTCTCGTCAACGATTTCAAACAGTACTTCCTATCACACGGAGAGCCTGTCGGCGAAAATCCTTCACCAGGCAATAAGGCTGGCGGCATTTCCACTCTTGAAGAGAAAGCTCTTGGATGCACACAGAAATGCGGTAAGAGCGCAGTAAAGGGAGTGCTTCCATACGGCGACAGATTGTCTATCAAAGGCTTGAACCTCCTCTCTGCACCTGGAAATGACCTTGTAGCATCAACGGCACTTGCTGCTGCTGGCTGTCATATTGTGCTTTTCACCACTGGTCGTGGTACACCATTTGGTACTTTCGTTCCTACTATGAAAGTAAGCACCAACAGCTCATTAGCAGAAAACAAGCCAACATGGATAGACTTCAATGCTGGAACAATAGCAGAAGGCGAATCAATGGAAAATGTGTTTAAGCGCTTCGCTCAGAAAGTGATAGAGATAGCTTCTGGTGAGTCAACATGGAATGAAAAGAAGAACTATCAAGAAATTGCCATTTTCAAAACAGGAGTAACTTTGTAAAAGAGAGCATATAAAATGAAAGCATTAAGTCCGCTTGTATTGTTTCTTATCCTATACCTTGCTACAAGTATCATCACACAAGATTTCTACAAAGTTCCGATTGCCGTCGCCTTTCTTGTAAGCGCAACATATTCATTGGCAACATTAAAAGGCAGCATCGATGAAAGAATAAAAATCTTCGCGAAAGGGGCAGGAAACTCTACGATGATATTAATGCTCTCAATTTTCATACTTGCAGGAGCATTTGCTTCGTCCGCTAAAGCTATGGGAGCAGTCGATGAAACTGTGAACCTCACATTGCGACTGCTACCAGACAGCTTTATCCTTCCTGGCATATTTCTTGCATCATGCTTCATATCCCTAAGCATCGGAACATCATGCGGTACAATAGCGGCCCTCACCCCTATTGCAGTAGGTATTGCTGAACGTTCTGGCATCAGCATCCCTCTTATGGTGGGATTGATTGTTGGTGGTACATATTTCGGTGATAATCTCTCGTTCATAAGCGACACAACAATAATTGCAACCCAGACACAGGGATGCAAGATGAATGACAAATTTAAGGTAAACATCTGCATTGTTGCTCCTGTGGCAATGCTGATGCTTATCGTTTACTATTTTTTAGGTCAAGGAGTAAAAGACAACGCCGACATAGCCGACATAAACCTTCTATGTGTGCTTCCATATATATCCATCATCATTATGGCTATATGCGGACTTAATGTGCTCATCGTGCTTGCCATTGGCATCCTTCTAACAGGCATTATCGGAATGTGCTGCGGCTCATACGACGTCTTCGGATGGTTATCATCCATGAATGAAGGTATGATGGGCATGAGTGAATTGATAATCGTCACCATCTTAGCCGGAGGCATGCTTGAAGTAATACGACATAATGGAGGCATAGATTTGATTATCAAAACACTAACTAAAAACATAAAAAGCAAGAGAAGTGCAGAGATGTGCATAGCAGCTCTAACTTGTCTCGTAAATATTTGTACAGCAAACAACACTGTTGCAATCATTACCACAGGTCCTATTGCTAAAGACATCTCACTACGATTCAACCTCGACCCTCGCAAAAGCGCATCTATTCTTGACACAGCCTCATGCTTCTCACAAGGACTCTTGCCTTATGGAGCGCAAGTGCTAATTGCTGCAGGACTTGCCGGCATAAATCCTATTGCTATAATTCCTAACCTCTACTACCCTATTCTCATTGGCATAGCGTTAATACTTGCCATTTTGTTGCGCTATCCAAAGAAATATTCGTGAACGATTTTAGTAATAAGCAAACAATAAACTTCTGCAGAAGATTTTTCATCTGCATCAAAACAGAGCACATCCAATTAGGATTGCCTACATATTATTACACCATTACTTAATCATTTTACCCTTACAATAACACATTCAACATCTTTTTTAACAACTCACAGCAAAAGATTCGTATATTATTTTCTCATATTTTATTTTTTAGTTAATTTTGCAAAATAATACACTATACACTTACAAAAACACCAACCAAATATGGAAAATAGAAGCATTGTTTCTATAGCCGATTACAGCAAGGAAAAAATACAGAACTTGCTCAACATGGCAACAGAATTCGAAGCTAATCCCAACCGAGAAATTCTCAAGGGTAAGGTTGTTGCCACTTTGTTCTTCGAACCATCTACTCGAACACGACTTTCATTTGAGACAGCCGCAAACCGTCTTGGCGCGCGCGTTATCGGATTTACAGATCCAAAGGTGACAAGTTCATCAAAAGGCGAGACTTTGAAAGACACCATTAAGATGGTCAGCAATTACGCAGACGTGATTGTTATGCGTCACAAGCTCGAAGGAGCGGCATTATATGCAAGCGAAGTCACTGATGTGCCAATCATCAACGCTGGCGACGGAAGCAATCTGCACCCATCGCAGACAATGCTTGACTTATATTCCATCTATAAGACACAAGGAAAACTGGACAATCTCAACATCTATATGGTTGGTGACTTGAAATACGGCCGAACAGTCCACTCACTCCTCATGTCTATGCGCAAGTACAACCCAACATTCCATTTTATTGCTCCAAAAGAGCTTGAAATGCCAGAAGAGTACAAATTCTATTGCCACCATAACGATGTGAAATTCGTAGAACAGACAGATTTCACTGAGGACACAATTGCTGATGCCGACATCCTCTATATGACGAGAGTTCAGCGTGAGCGTTTCAGCGACCTTATGGAGTACGAGCGTGTGAAGGACGCTTATATTCTCCGCGCCGACATGCTCGGAAAATGCCGCGACAACATGAAGATTCTTCATCCACTTCCACGCGTCAATGAAATACAGTATGATGTGGATGAAAGCAAACATGCTTACTATTTCGAGCAGGCTCAAAATGGTCTGTATGCTCGCGAAGCACTTATTTGCGACACTCTCGGAATAACACTTGAAGATATTAAGAATGACAAAACCATCATAAAGTAATCAATCACTATGACAAAGGAACAATTAATGGTGGCTGCACTTGAAAATGGATCAGTCATCGATCACATACCTACAGATAAACTTTTCACCATAACTAAGCTTTTGGAACTTGAAAAGTTGAAGGAACCAGTTCTCATAGGAAACAACCTTGAGAGCCACCTCATGAACCGCAAGGGACTCATAAAAGTTGCAAACAAATTTCTCAACGAAAAAGAAATAAGCAAACTCGCTGTAGTATGTCCAAAGATCAGACTTACTGTAATAAAAAATTATGAAGTAGTTGAGAAGCGTGAAATCACATTGCCTGAGACATTAACAGATATTGTAAAATGTCCAAATCCAGTGTGCATCACTAATAATGAGCCAATGAAGACAGTGTTCTATGTTGACAGACATAATTACATTCACCACCTCTTCGCTCACGAGCACGCCCTCAATGAAGATGATAACACTAAGCTCAAATGCCGTTATTGCGGAAAAGAGGTTAAAATAAGAGAGATAAAGCTGAAATAACGATACGATAAAAACAAATTGCTATCTTTTCAGCTTATCAACAAACATTTGATTTTAAGCAGAGGAAGTAATAGTTCCATAATAACACGAACATAATACAAAGCCCTTTTTCTACGGGCTTTGTAATTTGTGTTTATTATGTAGCATGTAAAAATAGCTTATAATAATTCGTAGCGTAACAGTTTATTAACATTCTCTTTCACGTTATTAAGCATTACATTTAGATGTTCAAATCCATTTTGAACCGCACATAAAAACGAATAATATAACAACAAAATAATGAAATTTACAGAAAGAACAAAACTCAATCTCAGCGAAGTAAATGCTGAGGTATTGGCTAAGTGGAATTCAGAAGATATGTTCCACAAGAGCATCGAAGAGCGTGAGGGATGCCCTCAATTCATCTTTTTTGAAGGTCCTCCATCAGCTAACGGTCATCCAGGCATTCACCATGTAATGGGACGAACTATCAAGGATACGTTCCTCCGTTACAAGACAATGCAGGGATTTCAAGTAAAGCGTAAGGCGGGATGGGACACTCATGGATTGCCAGTAGAGCTTTCAGTAGAGAAGTCACTTGGCATCACCAAAGAGGACATCGGAAAGAAGATTTCTGTTGACGACTATAATGATGCTTGTCGCAAAAATGTGATGATGTACACCGACGAGTGGACACAGCTCACAGACAAGATGGGATACTGGGTTGACCTTGAGCATCCATACATTACTTACGACAACAAATATATCGAGTCATTGTGGTATCTTCTGAAGCAGCTCTACAACAAAGGTCTGCTATACAAAGGATATACAATCCAGCCATATTCCCCTGCTGCAGGAACGGGACTCTCTTCACACGAGTTGAACCAGCCAGGTTGCTACCGTGACGTAAAAGACACAACAGTAACTGCTCAGTTCAAAGTTATTGACAATGTTCCTTTCGCTAAAGAAGGGTTGCAGACATATATCCTTGCATGGACAACAACTCCTTGGACTCTTCCATCAAACACAGCACTCTGTGTAGGTCCAAAGATTGACTATGTTGCCATCAAGGGCAACAATCCTTACACAAACGAAGAAGCAGTATATGTGCTTGCTGAGTCACGTCTCTCTGCATATTTCCAGGCAGTAAAAGACGAAGAAGGCAATGAGCAGCCTATCGAGATTTTATGGCGAGGCAAAGGTTCTGAGCTTGTTGGCATACACTATCAGCAGCTCATGCCATGGGTCAAGCCATGCGCCCTCGAAGATAACAATGTCATTGACAAATCAGCTGAGGCATTCCGTGTTATCCCTGGCGATTATGTAACAACAGAAGACGGTACTGGTATAGTACATATCGCACCAACATTTGGTGCTGATGACGCCAAAGTTGCTAAAGACGCAGGAATACCTTCACTCTTTATCATCGACAAAGCTGGCGATACACGCCCAATGGTGGATTTCCAAGGAAAGTATTTCGTTAAAGATGACATCGATGCTAAATTCCTTGACATCTGTGTCAATGAGTCATACTGGAAGCATTCTGGCGACTATGTTAAGAATGCTTACGACCCAAAATATAATACTGACGGAAAATATGACGAGAAGGCTGCGTCTAAGGATATGGATCTCAATGTCATAATCTGCCTTGAGATGAAAGAAGAAGGAAGTGCTTTCAAGATTGAAAAGCATGTCCACAATTATCCTCACTGCTGGCGTACAGACAAGCCAGTGCTCTACTACCCTCTTGATTCTTGGTTTATCAAGTCAACTGAGAAAAAAGACAGGATGTTCGAGCTTAACAAGACTATCCAGTGGAAGCCAGAGTCAACAGGTACAGGACGTTTTGGCAAGTGGCTTGAAAACTTGAACGACTGGAACCTCTCCCGCTCACGTTATTGGGGAACTCCACTTCCTATTTGGCGTAACCGCGACACACGCGAGGAGATTTGTATCGGATCTCTCGAAGAACTCTGCAAAGAGATTGACAAAGCAGTAGCTGCTGGTGTGATGACAAGCAATCCGCTTACTGACAAGGGATTCGTACCTGGCGACATGAGCCAAGAAAACTATGACAAGATTGACATCCACCGCCCTTATGTTGACGACATTAAGCTCGTAAGCGAAAGCGGCAATGTTCTCACACGCGAACTCGACCTTATCGATGTATGGTTCGACTCTGGTGCTATGCCATACGCACAGATTCACTATCCATTTGAGAACAAAGAACTTATTGACGAAGGAAAGGCTTTCCCCGCAAACTTCATAGCAGAAGGTGTAGATCAAACTCGTGGATGGTTCTTCACACTCCATGCCATAGCAACAATGGTGTTCGACTCTGTTGCATATAAGGCAGTAATCTCTAACGGACTTGTGCTCGACAAGAATGGCGTGAAGATGTCAAAGCGTCTTGGCAATGTCATCAACCCATTCGACTGCATTGGTCAATATGGAGCAGACGCTGTACGCTGGTATATGATCACAAACTCATCACCATGGGACAATCTCTCATTCGACCCAGAGGGTGTAAAAGAGGTGACATCACAATTCTTTATCAAACTCCAGCAAGCATATTCATTCTTCACAATGTATGCTAATGTTGATGGATTCGAATACAAGGAGGAGGATATCGCTTACGAAAAGCGTCCAGACTTTGACCGTTGGTTGCTCTCTGAACTCAACACGCTTGTTAAGAATGTTCAAACATATCTTGACGACTACGACCCAACTCCTGCAGGGCGTCTCATACAGGCATTTGTCATAGACAATCTCTCAAACTGGTATATCCGTCTTAACAAGCCACGTTTCTGGGGTGGCGAGATGACGGATGACAAGCTTTCTGCATATCAGACATTATACACTTGTCTTGACACACTTGCACGACTTATCGCTCCAATAGCACCATTCTATGCAGATCAACTTTTCCGCGATCTCAATGCCGTAACAAGCAAAGACAGCAGCAAGAGCGTTCATCTTGCCAAGTTCCCTTCATTCAATGAGTCATACATCGACTCTGAACTGGAAGCTGCAATGGAGGCTGCAATGAAGGTTACATCTATGGGACTTTCAATCCGAAAGAAAGTGAAGATACCTGTAATCCAAGCACTTCAGTCACTTGCGATACCAGATACAGACGCATTGCTCAGCTCACGCATTCAGCGAATGGCTTCTATCATCACAAAGGAGTGCAATGTCAAGGAGCTTCAGCTTATGGATGGCGCTATGCTCGTCAAGAACGTGAAGTGCGACTTCCGTGTAATGGGCAAGAAGTTCGGAAAGATGATGAAAGCTGTAAGCAATGCAGTGACAACTATGCCACAGAGCCAGATTGCTGAACTCGAATCAAAAGGTCAGATTACTCTTCAAATTGAAGGACAGGAAGCTGTCATTGAACTTTCAGATGTCAGCATCATGTCACAGGATATTCCTGGATGGAGTGTTGCAAATGAAGGCACAACAACTGTCGCCCTCGACATCACAATCACTCCAGAACTCAAGACTGAAGGAAATGCTCGAAAAATCATCAAGCAGATTCAGGGTCTCCGCAAGTCACAAGGATTTGAGATCACTGACCGCATCAAGGTCACAATCACAGACACTCCTGAGACACAGGCTGTACTTGCTTCATTCAAGGAGAACATTGCTTCACAAGTTCTCGCCAACTCTCTCGAACTTGGCGCACCTGAAGGAGAAATGATTGATTTCGAAGAATTCAAGGCAGCAATAAGCGTTGTCAAAGACTAAAAATAACAGGCGTTCGTCAGATATCAGCCCTTGCACGTCAAGACTGACTATCTGACGAACTTTCACAAAACACACATAACAGCTTCTATGACTAAGAAGTCAAAATACATACTTTCTTCAGCCATATTCTTAAGTGTACTCATCATTGACCAAATAATAAAGATCAATGTAAAAACTGGCATGTTTCTTGGCGAAAGAATAGAGATAACAAGTTGGTTCAGCTTACTTTTTGTCGAGAACAATGGCATGGCTTTCGGATGGGAGCTATGGGGAGGCAAACTATTCCTTACTTTGTTTCGTATTGTCGCAATAGCAGCAATATGCTGGTTCATAAGACGAGAAATTAAAAGCAATCAACCTACAGGGTATATCGTTTGCTTGTCACTTATAGCTTCTGGTGCAGCAGGCAATATCATTGACTGTCTTTTCTACGGACTGATATTCAACAATCCACCATACCCAGGAATAGCAGAATTTCAACCTTGGGGATATGGATATGGCGATTTCCTCTATGGCAAGGTTGTGGATATGTTCTATTTTCCCCTTATAGAATGGGATATGCCTGAATGGATGCCAATATATTCAGGAGAGCATTGCATATTCTTCTCTCCTATTTTCAATTTCGCAGATGCGGCAATATCATGTGGCATAGTAGCACTTCTTATCTGCTACCGTAAGAAGATAAGCGAAATGAACATTAGAGAAATAACTTCCGCTTCAGCAAAAGAGAAAGAAGAAAATCAATAAAGATTTTGTAAGCGTTGACAAAACCCTCTGACATCAAATTAAGTATTTCATAAAACGTGAAAAAATTTCTCCCTATAATAATAATGATAGTTCTATTCATAACTGGATGCGAAAAGCATTCGGATATGGTATTATCCTCAAGCAAGATGGAGGATGTTCTATATGACTATCACATAGCGCAAGGACTCATAGACCAGCTTCCTGCAGAATCGAGAGAAGAAAACGCACAAGACTATATTGATGCTGTGTTTGCTAAGCATAATATCACAGAAGCACAATTTGATTCGTCTATCGTATATTACAACCGTCAAAACAAAGAATTGTATAAAATATATGAGAGACTTGAAAAGAGGTATAGTACAGAGAACGAAGAACTTCAGCTTATCAATGGAAATAACGATATGATGACAGTATTTGCTAATGGCGGTGATACTACAAATATATGGAATTCCTCAAAAGTTAAGATTCTACGAAACAAAGATATTGTCAACAGAGAAAGTTTCACCATATATGCCGACACTTCATTCCGTAGCAATGATCAATTTATCATGTCATTCTCAAACATAATGTTTAAAGAAGATGAAGATAGGAACGACATTTCATTAGCTGTTGGACTGTCTGTTACATACAAGAACGGAAAATCCACAGCTCAGACAAGAATGTTAAGCTACAACGGACGACAGCAAATGACCATCAAGTCTGATGAAGATTCTGAGATTAGCCATATAACAGGATTCTTCTATTATCAAGGTAAACCGACAAATAGAAACTTGTGCATTATAAGCGGCATCTCACTCATCCGTATGCACGACAAAGAGGAAATAAAGCCTGTTGAAGAAGCCACCAAAGCAACAGAAGCAGATACCATATCCGTGGATTCTACATCAACAACCACAGAAAGAAGATATACTCCTGAGGAATGGAGAATGATGAATAAGTCTTCTGAACAAATAAAGATACAGACTGCGCCTTCTGTACGCACTCCTAACAAGTTCGGAACACGAAAAAAGAGCAACTAACAAGGAACGACGAATGTTCAATAACGTTTAGGTTAGTAGTTCCGTTCAGCAAATTCACTTACTACATCTACGGAATGAAAGCGGCAACTCTATGACAAAAACGACGTCATTACATTAATAAGCATAACTTAACAAAATATCAAATGCGAAGAGTAGCAGCATCGGTCGTTATATTGCAAAATGACACACTTCTCATCAATCATGTTGTGGAACTGTACAATCACACAGTTGTAAACTATTATCCTCTCATCGAGGAGATAGAAATGACAGAATGGTTAGGAGGAAGCATTATAATCTCAGAAAATAGAGCATACCATTTTCAAGAGATTCTATCTGTTAACGACAAACAAGAATTAAACATAAAAAGCAAGAAATACTTATAAAGTATATATAAAAAAGAACAGTCAAAAGATGTCATTTCTGATGATAAAAAAACGTCTTATTTGAATTAAGTTCAATTAACAGCGCATATATTCAATCCTCTAACATAGGGTTTTGAATCATATAAAAAACAACGATTTACATAACTGTGTTTTGAATACTGCAATATAATTCAAAGACATTAGCAGCACTCATAACTTATTATATATCAGAATACAATAAAAATACAACACACATCAACACCTTTTTTATCTATAAAACCCTAAAGTGCTGAAATGTCGCATTTTTATTGTGCCTCATATTAACGCATAGCATAACAAATTTTGAAATTCAAAAAAAAAGCAAGAACTTTGCATCGTTAAATAAATGGGAGTCTGATCTTCATTTACCAAAACAATAATTAAAATCATCAAAAATAATGGATATAACTCCAAATGAAATGTGGGATAATTGTCTTGACATTATTCGAGACAATATCACACCGGAACAGTTTGCGACATCGTTTGCCTATGTCAAGCTCAACTCTTTCGAGGCTGAGAATGGCAAGCTTGTGCTTGATGTTCCAAGCAATTTCATTAAAGAACATTTGGAGACGCACTATATCAAATTGATGAAGGCAGTCTTCAAGAAGATTTTTGGAAACAACACCACACTCTATTATAATGTTGCTTACATATCTCAAGAAGAAGGCCACGTTACAGAAAAGACAATAAATGCTGATAAGGTAGAGAATGGACCAGCAAGAGTTTCTGGAAACAAAACTCCAGATATGCTGACTGCTCCACAGGTTCAGGATTTAGATTCACAGCTCTTTGCTGAATACAACTTCAACACATACATAGAAGGTGAGAGCAATCGTCTTGCGCGCTCTGTTGGCGAATCAATAGCTATTAAGCCTGCAAAGACTTTCAATCCGCTTTTCGTATATGGTCCATCAGGATGTGGAAAGACTCACCTCATAAACGCTATCGGTCTTCGCGCCAAGGAGCTACATCCCGAAATGCGCGTTTTGTATCTCTCCGCACATTTGTTTGAAGTGCAGTATCGTGATGCTGTTAAAAACAACAAGGTGCCAGAATTCATTCTTTTCTATCAGACAATAGACATTCTCATACTTGATGATGTGCAGGAATTGTCAGGAAAGAAATCCACACAAAATACATTCTTCCACATCTTCAATCACCTTCAGCTCAATGGCAAGCAAATAATACTTGCTGCTGACCGCCCTCCAATCGCCATAGAGGATTTGGAAGACAGACTTCTCACACGCTTTAAATGGGGATTGCAGGCTGAAATAGAAAAGCCAACAAAGTCTCTGCGACTTGAAATTCTCAATGCAAAGGTTAACAAGGACGGGCTTCAGATACCAGAGAATGTTCTCAAGTTCATATCCGACAATCTTGACGAAAGCGTACGCGACCTTGAAGGCATGCTCAACTCTCTTCTTGCTTATTCTGTTGTTTACAACTGCCCTGTTGACATGAAGCTTGTCAAGAAAGTCATGCCACGTTTCGTTGATACAATCGAAAGAGAAATAAGCATTGACGACATCAAAGAGGCTGTTTGCGAGCATTTCAACATGCCTGTACAGCAACTTGACTCACGCATAAGAACACAAAACATTGCGTACGCAAGAATGCTTGCCATGTACCTGTCTTCGGAGCTAACTAACAAGCCAAATACCCAGATAGGACAAAGCATAGGCAACCGCAACCATGCTACAGTAATACATGCAATCAAACATATTCAAGACACACTTGAGATTGACGCAAATGTAAAAAAAGATATAGAAAACATTAAATCACTTATAATAAATATCAGCAAGAAATAAAACTATTACTTGCTGATATTTTTTGTTTTATGAATCTGAATAAATAAAGCAAAAACGTGAACTCGACGAAAGCTTTATGGTGGATTCTTGTTACAATAAAAGTGAAGACGTTTATTCAACACCTTCACTTTTCATATAGTATTGACTTTCACTATTTCAAAAATCCCTGTTGCTTCAACACTTCAATAAGTCCGTCAGATATCGGCTCATTATCCTTTCTGCTATATCTGCAGTCTGTAAACACCTGAGCAAGATTCTCCTTGCCATTTACCTTCACATAATTCATATTCTCCTCTAACATCTCCTTGAAATAATAGATAATATCAAGCTGGTTAGGTGTGTAATCCTTATAAGTCTCTTCATGCACATAAGCCTGAAGCGGCAGCCTGTCTGTCTGTTCTGGATGTTCATCTGGCCATCCTACAGTTATTGTGGCTATAGGGAAAGTGAGCTTTGGCAGATTCAATGCTTCGATAATGCCTTTAGGATTATATATTGTAGTACCAAGATAGCATGTGCCAAGACCTGCCTCCTCTGCAAGAGTACAGAAATTCTGAACGTAAAGCAGCGTGTCGCTTGCTGCATTTAAGAATGACAGGAAATTGTCATAGCCAGGATCTGCATTACGCAACTCGCACCACTTAGTAAATCTGTTGAAGTCAGCACAGAAAGTGAGAACGACAGGAGCGCCTTTCACCATTGGCTGATTGAAATGCAAAGGAGCAATTTTCTCCTTCATCTCTTCTGAACGAGTGACAACAACACTATATAGCTGCATATTTCCCATTGTGGCAGCTCTTGAAGCCTGAAAAAGAAGAGCATTGAGCTGGTCAGAAGATAGTTCCTTGTCTGAATACTTCCTGATTGTTCTTCTGCTTAATATTGAATTCATAAAATGATGTTTATTTGTATAAAATTGCATTTAATAATCAAAGATAAGCATTTCTGATGTCTTAATTATTGGATTCTCAAAAAATAATCGTAATTTTGCTCTTACATAACAATTATTTTGCAATTTTATACAAATGTCATCAATACAGACGCTATCCTCTACTATTCTTAATATACTTTCGGAATATGACGAGGACAAACTAAATAGAATTCTTCATAAGAATGGAGAAGCTGATTCGCAAGAGAGAGAGGAGCTACTTGCCATTCTCGATAACAAGATATACTCTTATCGACCGATGTTTGAGATAACGGAAAAACGCCCTACAAGTCTTGAATGCGATGTTGTGCGCTTTCAAAACAAAAAAGAGAAATGGGTGGCTTTCGTCGGACTTCTCGATGGTTACCCTTATGAGATATTCACAGGCGTACTTGATGATGAAGATGGCATTGCGCTGCCAAAGACCGTTGTAAACGGACATATAATAAAGAACATCGAATCTGATGGCACAAAGCGTTACGACTTCACTTTTGTAAACAGACGCGGTTATAAGACCACCATCGAGGGACTATCAGAAAGATTCAACAAAGAATACTGGAACTACGCCAAACTTATCAGCGGTGTCTTACGCTATCGCATGCCACTTACAAATGTCGTCAAACTCGTAAGCTCACTCCAGTTAGAAAATGAGCATATCAACGCATGGGCTGTTGGCGTCGCCAGAGCATTGAAAAAGTATGTTCCTGACAACGAGCTCGACAATGATCCTGTACTAAAAGATATTGATGCCAATATTGAAGATTAGCCTCTCTGGCATATTCCTGCCTTGCCCCAAGAGGTTCAAGGCTATCATCACAAAGAAAACTAAAATACCAAATCTTATATGAGTACATTACAAACTAACAAAATGACGAACTACCGCTGGGTGATTTGCGCAATGCTCTTCCTCGCGACAACAGTCAACTACATGGACCGTCAGGTTCTTTCCCTTACCTGGAAAGATTTCATAGCAGTGGACTTCCACTGGGATGACAACGACTATGGTACTATTACATCAACATTCTCCATCTTCTATGCCTTCATTTCCCTCTTTGCAGGAAAATTCATCGACTGGATGGGAACAAAGAAAGGTTATATCTGGGCAATCATCATCTGGAGTCTTGGCGCATGCCTCCATGCTGCATGCGGTCTTATAACTATGAAATGCTTAGGAATCGCTTCAATAACAGACCTTCAGGCTGTTGAAGTTGGCAGCAAACTCGCCCTTCAAGTAAGCACCTTGTCTGTTTGGCTATTCCTTGCCTGCCGTATCATACTTGCTACAGGCGAGTCTGGCAACTTCCCTGCTGCCATCAAGGTTACTGCAGAATATTTCCCAAAGAAAGACCGAGCATACGCAACATCTATATTCAACGCAGGAGCATCTGTAGGAGCGCTTGCCGCACCACTCACAATCCCTGTGCTTGCTGACTCTATGGGATGGGAGATGGCATTTATCATCATCGGTGCAATCGGATTCGTATGGGCAGGCATGTGGATGTTTATGTACTCTGCTCCATCAAAGAACAAGCATGTGAACCAGGCAGAGCTTCTCTATATCGAGTCAGACAAAGACACTGCTGAGGTTGTCAAGCAAGAGGAAACAAAAGATGAAAATGAGGTGAAGCTTAGTTTCATCGAGTGTTTCCAGTATCGCCAGACATGGGCATTCATTGTAGGAAAATTCATGACTGATGGTGTTTGGTGGTTCTTCCTCTTCTGGGCACCTGCCTATTTCAGCGAATTAGGCTACCCTTCAAACTCTTTCATCGGTCAGATGCTCGTCTTTGTGCTTTACCTCATCGTAACAGTACTTTCAATCTACGGAGGTTATCTTCCAAAACTTTTTGTCGAGAAAATGGGTATGAATCCATACGCTGGTCGTATGCGAGCAATGCTCATCTTTGCTTTCTTCCCTATCTTCGCCATGTTTGCACAGCCACTTGCTGAACTCTCACCATGGTGGCCATGTATAATAATTGGTCTTGCTGGAGCTGGTCATCAGGCATGGAGCGCAAACCTCTACTCAACAATCGGCGACATGTTCCCTAAGTCTGCCATAGCATCTATCACTGGTATCGGAACAATGTTCGGTGGTTTATGCTCATACATCATAAGCAAGAGTGCTGGTATGCTCTTCACATACGCTGGCGAACAAGGTGCTGCATTCACATTCTTCGGTGCTGAAGGCAAGCCTGCCGGTTATATGATCATCTTCTGCTATTGTGCTGTTGCTTATCTTATCGGATGGATTATCATGAAAACTCTTGTGCCTAAATACAAGCCAATAACAAAGTAAAACATCAAAATAAGCTATATAAAAAAGAGGTAGATGTCATTTCCATCTACCTCTTTTTTTGTGTTAATATTGGAATAGCAAACTATCATCGCTCACATTTCCAAGCACACATAAAAAACAAAAAAATCAGCAATCAAAATGACTGCTGATTAAAAATCAGAGCGGAAAACGAGACTCGAACTCGCGACCCCAACCTTGGCAAGGTTGTGCTCT